>CALFNC010000407.1 GCA_937902605.1 uncultured Acidobacteriota bacterium
ACGAGTAGCCACCCCTCCAGTCGGTCCTGCTGTAAAGGAGGATCTGGGCGACGACTCCTACCCCGAGGAGAAGCGAGAGTCGGCGGTCACCGGTCCCTTCGCGATCGGACTTCCTCCGTCCCGCGAGGAAGAGGAGGAACGGAGAGTAGAAGAAGAGCCCCTTCCCCGGGCTTAAGAGGAGGCCAGCGAGGGCCAGGAGAGCGGGCGCCCTGCGGAAGGCGGGGTGCGTCCCGAGCTCATCATGATGGAACATGAATTGGTATCCCCCTCCTGGCATCCCGTAAGTCGCGAGGTTGTATGCGAGGAAGGGCGCCGAGGCGACCACCAGTCCCAACGCAACAGCCACACTTACGCGAGGGAGGGACCGGCGTGCGCGCGCTCGCAAGAGAATTTCGAGCAGAACCGGCGCGAACAACAATAGATCGGGCGGCCGATTCATGACGCCGAGGGCACAGACGATCCCGACCAGGAAGGCTTTCCCCCGGGTCAGCTCTCCGGTTGCGCAGAGGAGGGCGCTGACGATCAGCAGTTCGCCCGTTCCGTGCTGCCACAGTGCCTGGCTTCCCGTCACCCACGTGTTCGTCCCGAAGGCGTAGGCCGCTGTCAGAAGCGTGGCCCTACCCGCGTCCAGCCGTCGTCGGACGAGGAGGAAGACGAAGGCGACGGAGATCGAAGCGATGACCGACGAGGAGACCTTCTCCATCACCTCGGCCACCATGCTCAGATAAGGCTCCCGCCACTCCAACGATCGCAGAACGACAGCGGCAGGAACACAAAGGGGTGTCACGAGGACCGGGACAACGATGGGGAAAAGCGAAACGTGCGTGCCGGTAATCGACGTCCGCACCCAGTACGGATCAGGATAACCCTGCTTGACGGCTTCAAGTACCGGATCGAGCGTGAGCGATCCCGCTTTCAGGATCGCGAAGGGAAGGAAACGCGCCGGGAAGCAGTCCCCCGAGAAGATCACCCGGAGGTTCGCGTTGTAGACGATGAAGGCGAGCACGGCGAGAAGGAGCGCGCGCCGCCGGTCTTGCTTCCCAGCTGGGGAAACGGGTAAGCCGATCTCAGGTTCGTTCAGGGCTCGCCTCCCGCGGTGGAAGCGACCGCCAGCGACGCCGGGGCAGCCTCAACGCGGAACTTCCGCCTGAGCAAGGGCCACGCCGTGACCCACCGCCCGACGGGGACGACCGCAAATTCGGTGTTCGGAAGCCAGCAGAGACCCTCCACCAGGAGCTGAAAGATCTCCCGTCGCCCCGTGCGCCACACGGCCAGCGGCAGATCGAAGGTGGCGACCTGGCCGACCTCTACCCTCGTTTCGCCCATGGCTGCGACCCGGTTCCAAGAGCGCCAGCGCGGCGTCGCCAGCCCGCTGGCTCGGTCCCGCGGCCTTGCCGGGGCCACCATAATCGGTGACTCCGCCGTCCACGCGCGCTGTCCCACGTTCCGCGCGACCAGCCTCACTCCCGTCCTCGTCGACCGGCAGGCGTCGAGGACGAGCTCTGCGCGGACCTGGGAGAAGGGGTGTGCTCCTTCGGCGACCACCGAGCAGATTCGACACAGGGCCGGCAGCTCGCCGGAAAGCAGGCCCTCCCGGAACTTGCGGAACGTGGGCCCTGCCCAGACCTCCTGGAAGGACGATTTCGAGATGTCCCCCATCACGGCGTTCTCGACGCCGACCAGGTTCTGCCAGGAGGGACTGTTGCAGCACGGGAACACGCGGCCCTGGTAGTCAATCGCGATGTGCTCCCACGGCGACGTGCACATTTTCGTCCGGGGGCCTTCTTCCGTGGTGTCCTGACGATCGACTGGCTGGCGACTGGGCTCGGAGTGCGGGGCGGCCGCGGCGCTCCCCATCCGTTCCTCGAGATACGGAACGGCGAGCACTGCCACGCCGAGCCGGTCGCCCTCCCGCTTGATCTCCGCCACCACCGCCGCGGCGTCCTCCGGTAGCTCCTGATCAGAGGA
>CALFNC010000408.1 GCA_937902605.1 uncultured Acidobacteriota bacterium
GACCGCTTTCGCGGTGGAACGGCCGTGGCCGATCAGGCAGGAACCCTTCACGCCGAGGAGCGGCGCGCCGCCGTATTCACTGTAGTCGAGCCGTTTCTTGAAGGAGCGGAAGGCATCCTTCGACAGGAGGAACCCCATCGAGGCCTGGAGGCTTCGCGTGATCTCCTGCTTGAGCGCCTCCTCGACGAGCTGAGCAAGGCTCTCGGAGACTTTCAGGATGACGTTCCCCGTGAACCCGTCGGTCACGAGGACGTCGGCCTCGCCCTGGTAGACGTCCCTCCCTTCGCAGTTCCCGATGAAGTTGAGGCCGGAGGAGCGGAGGAGTGCGAAGACCTCGCGAGTGATGCCGGTCCCCTTCCCGTCCTCCTCGCCCACGGACATCAGCCCGATCTTCGGCCGCGGGATGTCGAGGACCTCTTGGGCGTAGAAGTGGCCCATCAGGGCGAACTCCCGGTAGTGCTCCGGCCGGCACGAGATGTTCGCGCCAACGTCGAGGAGGAGGCGGCTCCGGTTGAGCCCCGGGAGGACGGCCGCGAGCGCGGGACGGTCGATCCCCTCGACCACTCCCATGATCATCTTGGCGCAGACCATCGCGGCGCCCGTGTGGCCCGCGGTGAACATGCCTCCGGCCCGCCCGTCCCGAACCAGCTCGGCGGCCACGCGGACGGAGGCCCGCTTTTTCCTCCGCAGCGGGGTGGTCGACTCCTCGTCGAAGCGGACGACCTCTTCCGCGTCGACTACATCGATGAGATCTCCCCGATAGGCGGCCCGCCTCAGCTCGGATTCGATCTCGGACCGACGGCCGACAAGGAGGGTCGCAAGACCCAGCTCGACGGCGGCGGCCACGGCGCCTTCCACGTTCGCCCGGGGGGCGTTGTCCCCCCCCATGGCGTCCACCGCGATCGGCACGGGCTGTCTATCCGTTTACCCGCCCGGCGCTACTCCTTGGTGGTGCCGGCCGACACCTCGCGGCCGCGGTAGTAGCCGCACGCGAGGCAGACGCGGTGAGGGATCTTCTCGGCGCCGCAGTGAGTGCACTTCGAGAGCTGCTTGGGCTGCAGGAAGTCGTGCGCGCGCCGCAGGTCACGGCGGGTCTTGCTGTGTCGGTGTTTTGGGTTCGGCATCTTCGGGTCTCCTCGGGTTTGTCGAGCGCTCTAATCTATTTCGTCTGGCAGGCGCAGGGACCGGCGTTCCGGTCGGCGCCGCAAGTGGGACAGAGCCCACGGCAGTCGGGGCGGCAAAGCGGCTTCATCGGGATCTCGAGCTGGAGCTCCTCGTCGATCAGCGGGTCGAACGGGACCTTCAGGTCGTCGTACCAGATGATGGCCAGGTCCCCCTCGGCGAGCTCGGTCTCGTCCTCGTCGCGCGCGGCCCTCCGGTGCGCCGGGGCGAACGCCCAGTGGACGGGTCCGCTTCGCGAGAATGGTACCGGCGCGAGGCACCGGCTGCACGCCGCCGCTCCCCGGATCTCGATCTCCCCGTCCAGGACGAACCCCGGGTGGGCCTTCGTCAGGCGCCCCGAGAAGAGAATGGGCTCGACACGTAGAAGCTCGGGGCGGTCGAGCCGCTCGGACGAGATCTCGAAACGATGAGAAAGATCTACTGGGCCGTCGAAGGCCTCTTCCAGGTTCAATTCCATCAGCGGTCCTCCCAAGGGACGGAGGACCGCGGATACTAGCACGGTACCATCGGCACGATGAGGATCGCCTTCGACGCCCGTCCCTTCGAGCCTGGAAGGACGGGCGTAGGGCGCTACCTCGAAGGGCTCTTCGGCCAGTGGACCGTGCTCTTTCCAGAGGACCGCCTGGTGGCCCTCTCCCCGCGGCCAGTCCACCTGCCGGGAAACCTCGAGGGCCGGGTGGACGTCCCATTCTCCCCGATGGGCCTCCCCGGCACGCTCTGGCTCCAGACGGTCGCGCCGCGGCAGGCGGCTAATGCCGGCGCCGACCTTTTCTTCGGAACGCTGGGGATCGTCCCCCTGCTCGGCGGTGTCCCGGCGGTCGCCACCGTCCACGACCTGACCCCGATCCTCTTCCCCGCCTGGCACTCCGCCAAGAACCGGCTCGGCTTCGCACCGTTTCTCGGCGCCACGGTCCGAAAGGCCCGGCGGATCGTCACCGTCTCGGACGCCACGAGGCGGGACCTGGTGGCCCGGTATCCGCGCGCGGCGGCCAAGTGCCGTGTCGTTCACAACGGGTTCACGCCGCTTCCCGAGCTCGAAGGGGACGCGCCCCTCTCGTCCCAGCCTTACGTCCTGTTCCTGGGGACCGTCGAGCCGCGCAAGAACGTGGAGCGATTGGTCGAAGCGATGGAGTCGATCTGGGACCGCCGCCCGGCCTTCCCGCGCCTCGTCATCGCCGGGGGCGACGGATGGGGGCTTCCGGGCTTCGCGCAGCGGCTCGCGGCCTCCCGGCATGCGGCCC
>CALFNC010000409.1 GCA_937902605.1 uncultured Acidobacteriota bacterium
GGGAGGCACCGAAGGCCCCGGAGGGGTCCGCCGCGGCTGGCGGACAGGGCCGGCCCAGCGACGGTTCCGGGCGTGGACCGGGAGCGGGTCCCGGCGCGGGACGCGGCGTCGGTGGCCAGCGAACCGCATCGCTATACGTGGATGCCGGGAACGGGAAGCTGAAGCCGGTCTCTGTGAAGATGTCGATCACGGACGGGAACGCGACCGCCATCGAGACGACGGAGCTCAAGGAAGGCGATGAGATTGTGGTCGGTCTCACGACGGCGAAGGCTGGCCTGCCGGGCGGGTCTTCGGCGGGCGGCGGACCGCCGCGCCGAGTGGGGATGTAGGCGGTGTCCGAAGCGGTCATCCGGATCGCCGACCTGACGCGCGTCTACAAGATGGGGGAGACCGAGGTCCGGGCACTCGATGGGATCTCCATCGACGTCGGAAAGGGCGAGTTCGTCGCGGTGATGGGACCGTCCGGGTCGGGGAAGTCGACCTTGATGAACATCGTCGGCTGCCTCGACCGCCCGACCGCGGGGAGCTATTTCCTCGACGGGGTGGACGTCTCCAGCCTCGGCCGCGACCAGCGGGCCGAGATCCGAAACGCCAAGATCGGGTTCGTCTTCCAGAACTTCAACCTCCTCTCGCGCACGTCGGCGCTCGAGAACGTGGAGCTTCCACTCCTCTACCTCTCGAAGGGTGGCATGTCCGACAAGGAAGCGACCGAACGTGCGCGGACCTGCCTCGCCCGGGTCGGGCTGGCGGACCGGTGGGACCACACCCAGGCGCAGCTCTCGGGAGGCCAGCAGCAAAGGGTCGCGATCGCGCGGAGCCTCGTGAACGACCCGGCCATCCTTCTGGCCGACGAGCCGACGGGAAACCTCGACTCGAAGACTTCCGAGGAGGTCATGGCGATCTTCCAGGAGCTGAACGACGAGGGACGGACTGTCGTCCTGATCACCCACGAGCCGGACATCGCCGAGTTCGCGAAGCGGATCGTCTCCTTCCGCGACGGTAAGATCGTAGCGGACGTGCCGGTCGCCCGCCGCCGGCGGGCGGCCAGGGCGGTGGCTGCCGGGGGTGCCAAGTGACCAAGACCGGGAACATCCTCAAAGTCGCGTTCCGGGCACTGGGGCGGAACAAGCTCCGGTCGCTCCTGACCGCCCTCGGCATCATCATCGGGGTCGCATGCGTCGTCGCGACGATCGGCATCGGAGAAGGGGCGCGGACCCAGTCCGAGAATCAGCTGAAGTCGCTCGGGACGAACTTCCTGATGATCTACCCCGGCACGATGACGTCGTCTGGGGCGCGGAGCGGGTTCGGGTCGAACTCGAAGCTGTCGGAGTTGGACGTCGACGCCATCCGGGAAGAGGTGTCGTCGGTGATCTACGTCTCGGGGACCATCCGGACTGTGGCGCAGGTGATCTACGGGAACCAGAACTGGTCGACGAGCATCCAGGGGGGGGAGGTCGACTGGCCGCTGATCCGGTCCTGGAACGTGGATCAGGGACAGTTCTTCACGGACGCGGACAACCGGGCGGCGGCGAAGGTCTGCGTCCTCGGAATGACGATCGTCACGAACCTCTTCGGCGACGAGGACCCGATCGGGAAGATGATCCGGATCAAGAACATCCCGTTCCGCGTCGTGGGCGTCCTCGAGTCCAAGGGCGGCTCGATGATGGGACAGGATCAGGACGACACCGTCATCGCTCCCTACCAGACCGTCCGAAAGAAGCTGATGGGGACGACCGCGGTCGGAGGCATCCTGGCGTCGGCTGCCTCCAACGATATGGTCACGAGGGCGCAGGAGGAGATTTCGGCCTTGCTGCGCCAACGGCACAAGATCAACAAGGGGACCGGTCAGGACGACGACTTCATGATCCGGTCGCAGACCGAGATGCTCCAGCAGGCCGAAGACCAGTCGAAGACGATGAGCATGCTGCTCTGGTCGATCGCGGGGGTCTCGCTTCTCGTCGGCGGGATCGGGATCATGAACATCATGCTCGTCTCGGTGACCGAGCGGACGCGCGAGATCGGCGTGAGGATGGCGATTGGAGCAAAGGGGGGGGACATCCGGGCGCAGTTCCTCGTGGAGGCCGTCGTCCTCGCGATCACGGGGGGTGTCCTCGGGATCGCCCTGGGAGTGGGAATCCAGCGTGCGGTGGCGTACTACGCGCACTGGCCCGTCCTCGTTTCGACGAACTCGGTCTCCCTCGCGTTCCTCTTTTCGGCGTTGATCGGGGTCACGTTCGGCTTCTACCCGGCGCTGAAGGCGTCGCGGCTAGATCCCATCGAGGCCCTCCGCTATGAGTGACGGGCGGCGGCTCGGGTCCCTCCTGGACCCGCGCCAGTCGCTCGGCGCCCGGATTCTCTGGATCCTCCTGCCGCTCGGTCTCGTCCCGCTCGTCGTCTTCTCGCTATCCACCGAACGATATGGGCGCCGGATGGAGACGCGGCTCCGGAACCTTCTCACGCCGACCTTCACGCGGCAGGCCGAGCAGAGTCTTTCCCGCGCCGCCGAGCTGTATCGGGAGGAGCTGGACGAGCGGGTGCGGGAGCTGGCGGCCGTTCTCGCCGAGGCCTCGCGAGCCACCTCGGCCGCGCTGCAGGCGGGCCCCCTCGCCGGCGAGACCGAGGAGGCGTTCCTGGACGAGCCGGGGCTCCCGATTCAGGTGGTCGGCAGCCCGGGGAGCGCCGCCCTGGTCCGCCGCGACGCGGGGCTGACGGAAGAGACGCGGCGGGACCTGTCGGCCACGCGTCGTCTGGAAGGGCGTTTCTCGGACCTCACGGCCGGGCACCGGGGGATCCCGATCATCTTCGTGATGACGCGGGCCGGGGTCCTCCGGGCCGTCCCTCGGAAGGATCTCCTCGCCCTCGTCCGAACGGGCCGCCTGCCGGAGTCGTTCGACCTCCCGGTCTCCTCCCGGCCGCCGTTCGGGACCGCTCCCTCGATCCACTGGCGGGTGCCCCGCCCAGTGCAGGGACAGGCGAGGCGGCTCATTGCCGTGGTCCCGGTCTTCTCGGCGAGAGGGGAGGTCGTCGCGGAAGTCGGCGCAGAGTGGGCGGTCGCCGACGTGCTGACGGTCCCCTCGCGGCCGCCTCACCCGCTGGCGCGGACATACCTGTTCGACCAGGCAGGCAAGCTGCTCCTCGCGGCGCCCGACCAGGGCGGAGGCGAGAAAGAGGACGCCGATCAGGTCTACCGCGCGCTGGCGGAGCCGCTCCCCGCCAACCGGAAGACGGTGGCCCTACCGGCCGGGGACGTGCTGGCGGCCTCTCGGCGAACGTCGCGTGACCAGTGGACCTGCGCCGTCGTCCTGCCGCTCACGACCGTGGACCGCCAGGTCGACGGCCAGGTGCTGCCGATGGTCGACGAGGCTCTGGCGGCCCGGCGCCGGGTCGAGCAGGTCTACGTCCTAAGCCTGGCTGTCGTCGCCCTCGCCCTCGTCTTCCTCGTGGGCCGGGCGGTTGCTCCCGTCCGCCGCCTCGCCGAGTTCGCCGACTCGCTCCTCGCAGGGCTTCAGCCGCCTGCGCTCCCGGGCCTCGGGCGGAAGGACGAGGTCGGCCCGCTCGCGCGCGCGATGAAAAACCTCGAGGAACGGATCCGCCGGCGCGTCCGGTTCCTCGAAGGGGTCCACGACCTCTCGCGAACGGCAGCGGCGATGACGCGCCCGGAGGAGACCATCACGAGGCTCTCCCGGCGGATCGCCGAGCTGGTCGGGGCGACGAAGGCGTGGATCTACCTCTACGACGAAGCGGCGAAGGAGCTCGTGGCCACGCCTCCCGGTTTCGGCGTCCGCAACGAAGGGCTGAAGGACCTACGCATGGGTCTCGATTCCCGGAGCCTCTCCGCCCTGGCGTTCCGGACCGGCGAGACGGTGGATACGCGCGAGATCCTCTCCGACCCGCGCGTCGCCCCCCCGCTCGTCGAGAGGCTCGACCTGAAGCGGAACGCCGTCTTCGTCCCGCTGAAGACGGAGGAAGGGACGCTCGGAGTCATCTGCGTCGCCGACAAACGGGGGGGCTTCGACGACGAGGACCGCGCGCTGATCGAGAGCTACGCCGACCAGGCGGCCCTCCTGCTCCGGAATGCCCGGCTCTACGAGCAGCTACAGGAGAGCTACGACAAGCTCCACGAGACCTACCGGAACCGGGACCACTTCCTCCAGGACGTCAACCACGAGCTCCGGACCCCGCTCACCGCGATCCTCGGCTGGAGCGAGATCCTCGTGGAGGACCGGCCCGACCCGGAGACGATCGCGGCGGCGATGGAGCAGATCCGGCGCTCGGCGGAGTTCGTCCTGACGCTGATCTCCGATCTGCTCGACATGTCCCGCCTCGAGGAAGGTGCGACCGTCGAGCGGAAGCCGGTCGACGTGGGGGTCCTGGTCCACGAGGCGATCGACCCGATTGCCGTCATCGCGGCGTCCCGCGGGATCGAGCTGACCGTGGAAGCCCCTCCCCGCGGGACGGCGGTCGAGCCGCTCGACCCGCTCCGGATCCGACAGCTCCTCTGGAACCTCGTCCACAACGCCGTGAAGTACACGCCGTCGGGCGGACGGATCGACGTCGTGGCGGAGACCGGCGAGGGCGGGACTACCTTCCGCGTGACCGACACCGGGATCGGGATCCACCCGGACGACCTGCCGCATATCTTCGAGCGGTTCCGGCGAGGGAACCGCCCGGTGGACGGAGAGGAGCGGGGGACGGGGATCGGGCTGGCGCTCGCGAAGGGCTATGCCGAGAAGCACGGGGGCCGGATCGAGGTGGTCAGCAAGCCCGGGAGCGGCGCCTCGTTCCGCGTCACGATCCCGCGGGACGCCTGACGCTTAGGTCCGCCGCGCGCGCGGGGACCCGACGAACGGGTTCAGCCTCGCCTCCTCGCCGATCGTCGTCCCGTCGCCGTGGCCTGGAATGACGGCGAGGTCTCCGGGGAGGGGGAGCAGCCGTTCCGTGATGGAAGAGAGGATCTGGTCGTACGAGCCGCCGAAGAGGTCGGTGCGTCCGATTCCGCGCCGGAAGAGGGTGTCCCCGGAGAAGAGGAGCGGCCGCTCCCCGTCGAGGCGGAAGCAGACGCTACCGGGCGAGTGCCCCGGGGTGTGCATCACCTCGAGGGCGCCCGTGCCGCAGGCGATCCGGTCGCCGTCCGCGATTCGCCGGTCGACCGTGCCGGGCTCCGAAACGGGGATGCCGAACCTCCTCCCCTGCTCTCGGAGCACGGCGTAGAGCGGAATGTCCGCCTCATGGAGGAGGATAGGGGCCCCGGTCTCGCGTCCAAGGAGGGCCGAAGCGCCGACGTGGTCGAAGTGGGCGTGGGTGTGGAGGAGGCCGATCGCCCGGAGGTGGT
>CALFNC010000410.1 GCA_937902605.1 uncultured Acidobacteriota bacterium
GCTCTTCCGATCTCGGATCGTTCGGGGCGACCGGCCTCCACGGCTTCCGGAGCGGGGGCCTCCGCGGGGATCAGGCGGTCCTCCTCAAAACTAGCTACGGGATCGTCGTCGGCGATGTCTTCCGGGTGGAGGTGCTCTACGACCACGCCATGGTGAAGGACCAGGCCACCGGCCTCGACTGGGCGAACTTCGGCGGCGCAGGGGTCTCCGGACAGTTCAACGGCCCCTGGTCGACCCTCGTCCGCCTCGACGCCGGGATCCCGGTCGTCGGCCGGAGCCGGGGACAGACCGGAGGCACCATCAACCTCACGTTCCTGAAGTTCTTTTGACCCGTTTGGCTCCGATCCGCCCGGCTAGAATGGAGGTCCCAAACCCGGCCGCGCCGGGACGAAAGGAGTCCCCGTGCCACCGCTCACGCGAAAAGCCCTCGTCTCCGTCTCCAACCGGACAGGACTGCTGGAGCTCGCCGGAGCTCTCACCCGCCACGGGTTCGAGATCGTCTCCACCGGCGGAACCGCCCAGGCGCTGACCGACGCGGGTATGAACGTCATCCCGGTGGGCGACCTGACCGGCTTTCCAGAGGTTTTCGGGGGACGGGTCAAGACCCTGCACCCGAAGATTTTCGGGGGGATCCTCTACGAACGCGGAGCCAAGTCGCACCTGCGCCAGGCGGAGGAGAACGGGATCGGGCCGATCGACCTCGTCGCGGTGAACCTCTACCCGTTCGAGGAGACGGTCGCCTCGGGGGCGTCCTTTCAGACGGCCATCGAGAAGATCGACATCGGAGGCCCGTCTCTCCTCCGGGCGGCGGCCAAGAACCACGCCACCGTCACGGTCCTCTGCGACCCGGCCGACTACCCGTCGACGATCGCCGAGCTGGACGCGAACGACGGCCGGACGACTCCCGAGTATCGCCGGCGCCTGGCGGCCAAGGTCTTCCGGAGGACCGCGGCCTATGACGCCGCCATCGCCCGGTGGTTCGCGGCCGAGTCGGGTGACGGGCCTTTCCCGGAGTGGCTCTCTCTCTCATTCAACCTCGGGGCGGAGCTTCGGTACGGCGAGAACCCGCACCAGAAGGGGGCCTTCTTCGTCGACGGGGCCTCCGGCGACGAGGCCCTGGCGCGCTTTAGCAAGCTTCAAGGAAAAGACCTGTCGTACAACAACCTGCTGGACTCCGACGCCGCGCTCTTCACCTCTCGGTCGGTGGGCGACGGGACGCTGACGATCATCAAGCACCGGATTCCGTCGGGTGTCGCGTCCGCGCCGACGCTCGCCCAGGCGTTCGAGAAGGCATGGGCTTCCGACCCCGTCGCCGGATTCGGCGGCGTCGTCGCCTGGACCGGCCGCATCGACCGGGCCGGTGCGGAAGCTCTCACGGGCAAGTTCCTCGAGGTCGTCGTCAGCCACGACGTCGACGAGGACGCTGCCGAGGTCCTCGCGACCAAGCCGAATCTCCGCGTCCTCACGGTCGCCCGGGAGGCGGTCGGACGCTCGCGCGTGGAGGTCCGGGCAATCGACGGCGGACTCCTGGCGCAGGAGGCCGACGTCCTGGCCGAGGACGAGGCAGCCTGGAAGGTGGTGACGAAGAGGGCCCCGACGGCCGAGGAGCTCGTCTCCCTCCGGTTCGCCTGGAAGGCGATCAGAGGGGTCGTCTCGAATGCGATCGTCGTGGCGAAAGGGACCGCCACGCTCGGGATCGGTGGGGGACGCACGAGCCGCGTCGACGCCTGCCGCGACGCCGTGACGAAGGCCGGGGACCGAGCCAAGGGGGCCTCGGCGGCTTCCGACGCCTTCTTCCCCTTTTCCGACGGGCTCGAGGTTCTCGCCGAGGCCGGGGTCACGGCCGTCATCCAACCGGGCGGATCGGTCAAAGACGCCGCCGTCATCGAGGCGGCCGACCGGCGCGGCATCGCGATGCTCTTCAGCGGCCGGCGCCACTTCCGCCATTGAAGGCATTGATGTCATTGAAGGCAAAGTCCCGCCCGGCCGCCGCCCCTGTGCTGATCGCCCTCGTCCTCGCCGCCGCCACCGCGGAAACCGCCGCCGCACCCGGCCCCGAACCGCTCCTCGCAGCGATCCGGAGGACGTACGCCGGAAGCCCCTCGGTCCGCGTGACGTTCGTCCAGCAGTACGCCCCGGCCGGCTTCGGTGACATCGCGCCCGAGACCGGCCGTCTCATCCTCCAGGCCCCATCCTCCCTCCGCTTCGAGTACGACGGGAGCGAGGGGAAGGTCTTTACGTTCGACGGGAAGGCGGCCCGGCAATACGTAGCAGCCGACAAGCAGATGGTCGTCAAACCCCTCACGCCGGGCGAGCGGGCCCGGCTCCCGCTCCTTTTCTTCGACGAGCCCAAGGAGCTGCTCGCCCGCTACGATGTCGCGGCGGCTCTCATTGATCGCGGGCTGACCGAGCTGACGCTCGTCCCGCGGTCCGGAGGAGAGCCGAGGAAGGTGACGCTCCTCGTGGCCGAGTCCGGCGAGGTCAAGAGGCTCGTCATCCTCGACGGGACGGGCAACCGAACTTCCTTCACTTTCACCAACCGGGAGGCCGGCAAGAAGAGGCCGGCCTCCGATTTCGAGCTGGTCCCTCCCAGCGGAACGAAGGTCGTTCAGGGGGAGCCCGGAGGAGAGAAGCCATGAGCGACCCCAGTTTCGACGTCGTCTCCGAGGTCAGCCTGCCGGAAGTGGTCAACGCGGTGGCCCAGGCCCAGAAGGAGATCGTCCAGCGATTCGACCTGAAGGGGACGGCGGCCGGGATCGAGCTCAAGGAGAAGGAACAGCTGCTCATCCTGGCAGCCAACGACGACTTCGGCCTCAAAGCGGTCAACGACCTTCTGCAGAACAAGCTGGTCAAGCGGAATGTCCCCCTCAAGGCTCTCGAGTACGGGACGGTCGAGCCGGCCACGAAGGGGACCGTGCGGCAGACCGTGAAGATCCGGAACGGAATCGAGACCGAGAAGGCCAAAGAGATCGTCCGGGCCATCAAGGACGCGAAGCTGAAAGTCCAGGCGGCCATCCAGGAGAAGCAGGTCCGCGTCTCGGGCAAGAAGAAGGACGACCTCCAGGCGGCGATCGGCCTCCTGAAGGGGAAGGACTTCGGCATTCCGATCCAGTTCACGAACTACCGAGGATGAGACTGACGATAAGATCTGGCCCCCAGCCGATGAACCAGACCTCACTCAAGGATCGCCTCCTCCTGTCGACCCTTCCCGATGAGGAGCGCGAGAGCGGACGCCGCCTCCTCGCGGCTCTCGGCCTCGTCGAGGGGAAGCTGAAGCAGGTGGAGGAGGAGCTGGAGTCGCGGACGCGGTCCGCCGTCCCGACGATCGCGCTCATCGGCGACTACCTCGTCGAGGGGGGCGGGAAACGGATCCGCCCGGCACTTCTCCTCCTCTGCGCACGGCTTCTCGGGTACCAGGGCCGTCGCGACGTCCTCTACGCCACGGTCATCGAGTTCATCCACACCGCCACGCTGGTCCACGACGACATCATCGACTTGGCCGAGACCCGCCGCGGGCGCGCGAGCGTGAACCAACGCTGGGGAAACGAGCTGACGGTCCTCTTCGGCGACCACCTCTACATGAAGGCGATGGAGATCGCCCTCGATGAGGGGGACCTCCGCGTCCTCAAGCTCCTCTCGGACGTCACCCTCGCGATGACGGAGGGGGAGATCATCGGAGCCGAGCGGCGGGGCTCCATCGACATCAGTCTCACCGATTACCTCGACATCGTCCGCCGGAAGACCGCGCTCCTCTTCGGGGCGTCCTGCCGCATCCCGTCGTACCTCCTCGAGGAGGGCGACGCCTACGCCGAGGACCTGTGGGACTTCGGCCTGGCGCTCGGGATCGCCTTCCAGCTGCAAGACGACCTCCTCGACTACACGGCGACCCAGAAGGATCTCGGCAAGCCGGTCCTCTCCGACCTCCGCGAGGGGAAGCTGACCCTGCCGCTGATCCTTAGCCTCCCGAAGGTCACACGGGCCGAGCGGAAGCTGATCGAGACCGTCGTCCATGAGAAGGGCTTCACGTCGGTTCCGGCAGAGAAGCTCCTCGAGATCGTCGACCGGACGCGATCGCTCGCCGTCGCCCGGGAGATGATCGACAAGTACGGCGAGGAAGCCACCCAGGCCGCGATGCGGCTCCCCGCGGTGGACTCCCGGGATGCGCTGCTCCTCGCCGCCCAGTACGCGGCCAGCCGGCGCAAGTAACAATAAACAAACAACATACGTGATCCTGCGACTCGTCTGGGGGCGAGATTGAAGAATATTCGGCCGACTCGTCACACTTCCTAACATCAGAGCACATCGCCCCCACCGTTCGCCCAATCGCCCTTTTTTTCTTCGGGAAAAACCATAATCAGCCTAATCTTTTTCGAAATTGGTATTGATTTCCGCGGGGCGTAACCGTATCTTTGGTCGAAGGGCAACAGGAGAAGCGATGTCGTTCCAGAGACTTCTCAGGACGGTTCGGAGTTCCCTGACAGCTTCCCGAGAGGATTTCACGCTCGAGGACGAGGTGGCTCTCTACCGGAAGCGGGCCGAGCTCGCCCTCGGCGAGGAGAGGTTCAGCGACGCGCTCGTCTTCCTGGCGAAGGTCTTGAGGCTCAACCCCTACGACCTGGCGGCCCGGATGGCGGTCGCCGAGACCTTTCACCGGCACCTCTCGGAGCCGGTGAAGGCGATCCTGACGTACGAGAAGGTTATTGCCTCGGCCGGCTACGACGAATCGAATCCCTTCTGCGCCGCTGCGCACGAGGGGATTCGGGAGCTTTCCTCCTACGCCTCTCCCGTCCCGGTCCTTGCCCTGGGGGACGACGAGGAGGAGCGGGAGGACCGGAACGCGGAAGAACCGGGCGTCGCGAGCGGCGCCTGCTGACGAGCCCCATCGAAGAAGCCCCCGGTCCCGGAATTCTCGACGCCGCCGGATCCGCCTGAGGCGCCCGGTGGCGTCCTTCTTTTCACCCTGAACCTGCAATTCCGGGAGGTGCCGGGAGGGAATTCCTTCAAACCGTCCCGGTGGTAGGATCAGACGTGCACCATCCGGAGTCGGGCCCCATGACCGTGGCCGTCATCCCAGCCCGGTTCGCCGCGCAGCGGTTCCCGGGTAAACCCCTCCACCTGATCGGAGGCGTCCCGATGGTGGTGAGGGTCCTCCGGAGGGCCCTTCTGGCGACGGAAGTGGACGCTGTGCTCGTCGCCACCGACGACGAGCGCATCGCTCGTATCGTCACCGAGGACGGGGGAACGGCGGTCCTGACCGAGCCGGACCTCCCCTCGGGTACCGACCGGGTCTACGCCGCCGCCCAGGGGACCGGTGCCGTGATCGTCATCAACG
>CALFNC010000411.1 GCA_937902605.1 uncultured Acidobacteriota bacterium
AAAAGCGCGGTCGTCTCGAGGACGGTGAAGCGCGGCATCCGCCCGCCAGTTTACGTCCGAACGACCATGGCTAGAATGGGTAGCCGATGCTGAAGTTGAACGCGCCGGCGTCCTCGCCCGGCTTCCGGTCGAGCTTGTAGCCGTACTCCAGCCGGATCGGCCCGATCGGAGTCATGAAGCTGAGCCCGAGTCCTGTCCCATATCGGACGTCGCCCACGCGGACCCGTCCGGGGTCCGCCCAGACGTTACCCGCATCGAAGAGCACCGTCAGCCCGAGGTTGCCATACACCGGGACGCGCCACTCCAGGTTCGCCATCAAAAGCGCGTTCCCTCCGATGCCCGACCCGTTCTTCAGCGTCTGCCCTTCGATGCCGAGGTTGTCGAGGGGAAAGGCGCGGTGCGTGGTCCGGCCGCCGGCGAAGAAGCGCTCCACGATCGGGATCTCGAGGTTCGGCGGGCATCCGGGCGTCGCGACCGGGTCACACGTCCCGAACGACGCGATCGCCCCCGCCCTCAGCGAGACCGCCACGACCGAGCGCCCGAGCGGAAGGAACCGCGCGGCCTGGCCCTGGACCTTCAGGAACTTCGCCTCCGCGCCGAGCGCCGCGAATGCCCACTTCGAGTCGGCGAGGAGGAACCACCCGGTCTTAGGCGCCGCGGGATCGTCGCGCGTATCGCGGATGATGGCCGTCCCCAACGAGGAGATCGAGATCTGCTGGTCCTGGCGTTCGAGCGTGCTGAGGATGGAGGGGTCGTCCGCCGTGGGCCGGACGACCTCGTACTGGTACCGGAAGGTCGCCCGGGACTTCTCGCTCAGCTTCTTCTCCACCTCGAGGAAGGTCCCCAGCCGGAAGACCCGGAAGGTCGGCTGTGTCTGGTCGGCACGGAACGTCGTCAGCGACACGGGACCCAGCGTCCCGAAGAGCGAGCGCTTCCGCAGGGTCGCCAGGATGCGGCTTTCCCGCACGGAATAGCGGGCCTCGAAGCTGGCCGTGATGGCCCCCCCGAACAGGTTGTAGTACGACACGCCCAGGGAGAGTCGCGGGTTCAGGCGGCGGTCGGTGGCCGTGTCGTACTCGGCCCCCAGGCCGTAGAGGAGGCTCCAGGGCTTCGTCTCGGAGACGGTCAGGAGAAGCGGGACCTTCGAGGACCCCGGGGTAGCCGGGAGAGTGGTCATGTCGAGGCGCTGGAAGATGCCGAGGCGGGCCAGCCGCTGCTCCGTCTCGGCCAGCCGGCCGAACGAGAGGGCGTCCCCCTCCTTGTAGGTGAACTCGCGCTCGATCTCCGAGATCCGCGTCACGCGATTCCCGCGGACGATCGTCTTCCCGAACTGGAACTCGCTCCCCTCGAAGACCACGTACTTCACGGCGACCCGTGCGGGCTCGTCCGGGGTCCCCTCGAGCCGCGTGAGGGCCGCGTCGACGTGAGACTGAATGAACCCGCGGTCGGCGAGCAGCGAACGGATCGTTGCGACGTCGCCGTCCACGTCGGAGGGACGGAACGGCTGGCCCGTCCGGACGGAAAGGAGCTTCTCCACGTCGGCGGTCCGGAGCGCCACCGTCCCCTCGACCACGCGGCTCCCGACAACCAACTGCACCCCCTCGTCGATCGGGAAGGCGACGGACAGTGTGTAAGGAGCGGAGTCGTCTCTCACCGCCGCCTCGCCGACCTTCGCATTGGAAAACCCGCGCGAACGGTATATCGACTCGATCGTCGTCCGGTCGGAGACCATGACCGAGTCGACCAGCCGGCCCGACGAGAGGGCCCCCCGGGGCCTCGTCCCCAAGAGCGCCAGGAGCTCGCGCGACGGGATCGATACGTTCCCCTCGACGGTCACCTCCGAGACTGCGTACCGGTCGCCCGGCCGGATCCGGAACGAGACCCGCTCCTCCGATTCCGATGCCGCGAACGACACCTGGACCATCGCCCGCGCGTGGCCCTTCTCCTGGTACTCCCTTCGGAGAAGGTCGGCGAACTTCCGGATCGACTCCTCATCGGGCGGCGTCCCCTTGGCCCATGGCGCGCCCGGGTGGTTGCGGATCTCGCGTTCGGAAGCACCGTCGACGCTCAGGACGAGCCGGGGACCCACGAAGATCGCGTAGCTCGTCGTCACCTGGCGCCGGGACGGCTCGTACCGATCGGCTTCGAAGCGGACCTCCGCCCGGGCGAAACCCTTCCGGTGGTACAGCTCCGAGAATGTCTCGGCGTCGCGCCTGGCCGCCACCTGCCGGTAGGGTTTCCCCGGCTTCAGCCGCGCCGCCTTCACCAGCTCGGCGACTGTCACCGGCCCGAGGTCGCCCTGGAAGAGCGGCGGCGCGGTCTTCGCCTCCGGCCCCACCGCGACGACGAACCGGACCTCCACCGACGCGCCGTCCGGGGCGAGCTCCACCTCGGTCCTCGTGGTCGCCTCGAAGAAGCCACGCTCCCGGAGGAACCGGCTGACCGCCTCCTCCGCGGCCCGGCCCCGCTCCCGGTCCCAGAAGTCGCCGCGCGCGATCCCGAGCGCGTCGTAGAGGCTCCCCCGGGACGGGATACCCGGTCCCTCGACCGAGAGGGAGGCGATGCGCGGCGCGGCCGAGTAGGCGATCGCGACGTCGGTCCCTTCCGCGGCCGGGATGACGTCGATCCAGAGGTCCGAGAACCACTGGGTCGCAAAGAGGTTCCGGATCGACTCCCGGACCGCAACCTCGGTCAGCGCCTCGCCGGGGCGAAGCGTGACGATCCGCCGCGCGTATCGCTCGTCGATTGGGCCGTCCCCCCGGAACGAGAGGCTGGCGATCCGCGTCCCATACCATCGTCTGAGCGGGGTCTCCGCACGGGCCACCGAGGCTCCCACGAGGAGAAGGACGAACACCGCCAGACGGACGTGGCGGACCTTCATCGAAACCTCTGCCGGATCCGGAGGTCGACGGAGTAGACCCCCTGCTCGTCCCGGACGAACTGGAGGAAGACGTTCTTCGAGACCTGGTACTCGACCTGGATGACCTGCTCCTGGTTCGTCGAGGCCTTGTACGAGTAGGTGACCGACAGGTCCGAAGAGAGGTTCTTCCCCACCGTCAGCCGGGGCGCGTCGAACGTCGAGCCGATGAAGATCGGGTCGATCTGGAGGCGGTCGAGCTTGAGGAACTCCTTGGTGCGGGAGGCCGCGGCGTCCGTGGCGAGGCCGGCGAGAAGCTCGCGCGTCGCCCGGGCGATCGACTCCTCGGTCGAGATCGGCGTGGTGATCGGGGCACCCGTCGCGGCGGAGGTCGGCACATCCCCCGTGGTCAGGAGTGAGATGATCTGCGCCTCGGAAAGAGGCGGGTCGGACGAGAAGCGCGGGACGATCCGGCTCATCGTCCCGGAGAGCGAGACCGTGACCCGGTAGTCCTTGACGTCCGTCCGGGCCTCGACCTCGAAGAACGGGTCGATCCGGTAGGCGTTCGAGAAGAGAAGCTTTCCAATGAGGACGTCGTACTTGAGGCCGCGGAGGGTCAACCGCCCGCCATCCTCCGCCTCCACCTGGCCGAAGAGAAGCGGCCGGCCCCATGTCCCCCTGACGACGAGATTGCCGCCGGCCCGCATCCGGGCCACGTTGTTCCGGATCTCGATCGACGACTGCGGAATTTCGACCCGGACCTCCAGCGCGACCGAGTCGAACGGCGTCGACGCCGGGGCGAGGACCGCCGACGTCCCCCCGAACTTCCCAAACAGCGCCGACAGCCCGAGGTTGGCGTCCTGGTCGTAGACCCCGCTTAGCTGCGTCAGGTCGCCCCGGACGGTTCGCAGCGCCGTGTCGCCGAGAAAAACGAGATCGCCCGAGACGGTCGAGCGGAAGCCGGCGAATGGCTGGGTCTTCACGCCCGCGAGGTGCGCGTTGACGCGGATCCCGTTCAGGGCGACGCCGGCCAGTCCGATCGTCCCGGACATCTCGACGCCGCCGCCGTAGCGGAGCGTCAGCTCCGACGTCGAGACCTTCCCCGGTGCGAAGAGAAGCGTCCCCGTCAGCGCCTCGACCGGCGTGCCGCCGCCGGCCGGGGCGTAGTCGATCCCGTTGAGGACCGCCTTCCCCACCAGGGTCGGGGCGTCGGAGGTGCCGCCGAGACGGAGGTTTACGGAGACCGGCCCGCTCAGCTCTCCCTTCGGCAGGTAGGCGGCGAGGAACGACGCGTCGAAGGTCCCCTCCAGGCCGAGGTCGAGATCGCCGGTCGCCGTCCCCACCGTCCCGCTGACCATGAGGCCATTCCGGGAGGGAGTCGACGGCCCCCCTTTTTCCCGCAGGGCCAGCCCGGCGAGGGTCAGCTTCCCATCCTCCCAGGTGAGCACCCCCCGTGGGACTTCCAGCCGCTTCCCATACAGGACCACATCGCCCTGGTCGACCGTCCCGCTGAGGGCGCGGACACCACCTCCTTCGCCGGTCTCGAGGTCGGCGACGACCTTAACGCTCCCCGTGAGCCCGGCCTCGGCGGGGACGCCGAGGAGGGGCGCGAACATCTCCAGCGCCGAAACGTCCAGGTTGATCCGGGAACCGTTCTGGGCGCGGTGGAAGTGGAACGCGCCGCCTCCCGGGATCTGGATCGACCCATCGAGGACCCCGTCCGCAAGCGTGACGTCGACGGCGTTCACGCTTTCTCGCCCGACCGGCTTCCCCTTGTACGTCGCCCGAGAGAGGCGCAGAGAGGCTCCGAGCCCCGGCCGATCGAGCGTCCCCTCGCCTCGAAGCTGGCCGGAGACCGAGGCGGCGAGCCCCGGGAGCCCGGAGGCGACCGCGACCACCCCCTCCAGCGGGAACCCCTCCGCGTCGAGGTGGAACCCGTAGCCACCGTCCCAGCCGTACCAGCCGTCCCCCTTCGCGGTCCCCCGGCCGAGCGTTCCGGTGACTCCCGCGAGCCGGAGCCGGTCCCCCTCGAACGACAGCCGTCCCTCGACCCGGTCGAAGGGCTGATCCCACGCCTTCGCCGGCGCCCAGACCACGTCTCCCGCGCCGACGATCGCCGGCGTGATTCCCGACAGCGGAATCTTGCTGGTGATCGGGCCTGCCATCGGGAGATCGATCGAGAGGAACTTCAGGATCCGCTCGAGCGGCCACCGCTCCAGGTCTAGCGCGAGGTCGTCGAGCTGATAGTGGTCCCCCAGCTTGCCGCCCCAGCCGAACTTCCCCGTCGCCAAGAGCGTGCCGCCGGCGCTCTCGGCCCGGAACGGGGAGAGGGTCAGGACGTCGTGGTCGACGGTGAAGCTGGCCTCGGCGTCGCCGAACTCGGCGCCCCGGAGGACGAAGCCCTTCGCCGAGATCGTCCCGGTCACGAGGGGGTCGGAGAACGTCCGCGTAAGGCTCCCCGTCATCCGGCCCCTCCCGCCGAGGAGGAGCGGCGGCGTGAGCGGAGACTTCTGGATCGCCGGGTAGAGGTTTTCGGCCAGCCGCTCGACCTCCTTCAGGTCGACCGCGTCGATCTCCATCCGGAAGTCGGGGGTCCACGACCCGAACGCGAGCGTCCCGTCGAACGTCATCTCCACCCCTCCAGCGGTGACGAGCGGCGTGGAGTCGAAGACGATCTTCCCGTCCCGTACGGTCAGAGGCCCGCCTCCCGCGACCGGAATCGCGTGTCGCCCCTTCACTGCCGACGGCCGGCCCGGATCGGGCCGGAGAAGGAGCGTCCCCACGCCATTCGCGTGCTCGATCCCGCCGGGGCCGAACGTCAGGGTCGTATCGACGTCGGCGCGCGCCATCAGCCCGGTGCCCGGGAGGTCGATGTCGGCGAAGAACCTCTCAAAGTCGACGTTCCGCCCCTTCACTGTGATCTGGACCGGGACCGGCGGATGGTCGAGCCGCGACAGGTGGACAGACGCCTCCAGAGTCCCGCCTCCGTACTCGAGCCCCGGAAGGTCGACGAGCAGTCCGTCACGGTCGACCCTGATGAGCCCGGTCCCGCTCATGGGGAACGGGCCGAACCGCGCCGAGGGGACCTCGAAGACTCCCCGCACCTGGAACGGCTTCCCCGAAGGGATCCGGACGGAGGCCCTGGCCTTGATGGCTCCGTCCAGCGGGAGGTCCACGCCGAAATGCTTCCGGAGCGTCTCGCCGGTGAAGCTCGTCTTCGCAAGGAGGGTGAGGACCGGGGTCTTCCCGTCCTCGATCCCGC
>CALFNC010000412.1 GCA_937902605.1 uncultured Acidobacteriota bacterium
AGAAGCCGGAGCCGGCTCCCCGGGTCGAGAAGCCGCAGCCGGCCCCCCGGGTCGAGAAGCCGCAGCCGGCCCCGGGGGTCAAGAGGCCCCAGCCGGCCCCCCGGGTCGAGAAGCCCCAGCCAGCGCCGAAGGCCCAGAAGCCCGCGAAGCCGGAGGAGGTCCGGAAGGATAAGGACAAGGACAAGGACAAGAAGGACCGATGATGCTGCCAGGGAGATAATTCGACCCGAGAGTTTACTAAGTCCATTCGATCCGCCGGCTTTCCTTCGGTCCGGCGGGAGACGATTCGTTTCTCTCTCTGGAAGGGAGGAGAAGATGAAACCCAGCTCACGCATCCGTCGCACCTCACCCCCCGCAGCCGTCCTTGCGGCCGTCCTATCCGCCCTGGTCGTCGCGTCTCCCTCGCTGGCGCAGCCGCCGCAGCAGCAGCAGCAGCCGCAGCCTCAAGGTGGCGGGGAAGAGGAGATTCAGCAGACCGTCGCCCGGGTGGCGTACAAGTCGGGGCCAGTCACCTACAGCCGGGGAGACGATCCCGAGAACTGGCAGGACGTTGCGGTCAACGTCCCGCTGACGTTGGGCGACCGGGTCTATACCGGCAAGGATGGACGCCTCGAGCTGAACACCGGCGGCACGCGGATCTTCGTCGCGCCGGAGACACAGATGACGGCGCTCGATCTGCGTGATGACGTGCGGCAGCTCTCCGTCTCCGTCGGGACGGCCACCTTCCGAGTCCGCCGGCTCTCCGACGGTGAGGTTTTCGAGGTCGACACGCCGAACGTGTCGGTCACGTTCCGCCGGCCAGGGAACTACCGCGTCGACGTGGACGGAGACGGCAACACGCGGTTCGTCCTGTACGAAGGGGGAGCCCTGGGTGTCGCCGGGGGCGGCCAGGTCGACCTCAACCAGGGCGACACGATCGAGGTCGAAGGGACCGACCAGCCACGCTACGATCTCGTGGCGCAGCCGGCGCAGGACCGGTGGGACCGCTGGGTCGACGACCGGGTCCGGCCACGCCGGGAGCCGGTCTCCGCGAAGTACGTCTCCGAGGAGGTCGTCGGGACCGAGGACCTCGACGAGGACGGAAGCTGGGAGGAGATCCCGGAGCAGGGCATGGCGTGGACGCCCCGGGGCGTTGCCACAGGCTGGGAGCCCTACCGCGATGGGCGCTGGATGTGGCAGGACCCCTGGGGCTGGTCGTGGATTGGCGCGGAGCGCTGGGGCTGGGCGCCGTATCACTACGGGAGCTGGACGAGCTATCGGAACCGCTGGTTCTGGTTGCCGGAGCGGCGCGGGGAGCGGGGCGTCCACTACTCGCCGGCGCGGGTTGTCTTTGCCGGAGACTCCCCGGGACGCGGTGTCATGGGTGGGCACGTTGGCTGGTTCCCGCTGGGGCCGAGAGAGCCCTTCTCCCCGTGGTGGGGCCACCGAGCTCCCGTCCCTATCGCTCCGGGCTTCGGCTTTATGAACCGCGGCTTCATGCACGCGGTACGGCACGACACGTTCGTGGGGGGAGGGTTCGTCCAACGGAGCTTCGTTCGCGATGCGGCCGTCATGCGGGGGCTCGCCTCAGCCCCGTTCATCCGCGGCCCGCTCCCGTTCCTGCCGACGCCGGCTTCGATCCGGATGCCATTCGCTGGTGGGCACCGCGGCCCGATGCTCCGGCCGCCGGACGCCTTCCTCTCCCGATCGGTCGTGACCCGTCTCGCCCCGCCGCTGGCGCTTCCCGGTTTCTCGACGAAGATGGGGTTCATCCGGGAGAACCACGGGATGCCGGTCGACCGAAGAGTTTCCGAGAAGCTCTCGGTCGATCACTTCAAGGGCGCACGGCCGATCGCCGACGTTCGGCCGGCGAGCGGCATTGGCGGCAAGGTGGACTTCGCGCCGAAGCGGGACTTCGGCTCGACGCACAAGGTCCAGCCGATGTCGATGACGCAAGGCCAGGGTCATACCCTCGCCACGCGCGACAAGCCTCTCGGGATCCAGTCGAAGAACCTCCAGTCGTACCAGCGCCCCTTCGTGGACACGCGCGCGCAGCAGGGGGCGAAGACGTTCGGCCAGGGAAAGACGCAGACGCAGGGCCAGCAGACGACGAGACGGAACGACACCCAGGGGGCCAACCAAAACCAGCGCTCGCTCGGCCAGGGCCAGCAGCCGGTCGTCAAGCAGCAGGTTCGTCAGCCGCAGCCGGCCATCAAGCAGCAGGTTCGTCAGCCGCAGCCGGTCGTCAAGCAGCAGGTTCGTCAGCCGCAGCCGGTCGTCAAGCAGCAGGTCCGTCAGCCGCAGCCGGTGGTCCGTCAGGCACCGCGGCCGGCTCCGCCGCCGCGTCCGGCACCCAAGACCGACAAGAAGCCAGGACACTGAGGAAGGCGCGGCTTCTCGACCGTCCACACCGAGGTTCGGCGTAGGCTAGGGGGCGTGACGAACGCCCCCTTTGCTTTCGAGCGCGAGCCGTACCGGACGGAGCTTCCCACCCGCGTCGTCGAGACGGGCACGGACGGGCTGCGTCCGTTCGTGATCCTGGACGAGACGATCTTCTACCCCGAAGGAGGCGGGCAGCCGGCCGATCGCGGGGAGATCGAGGGCGTCGCCGTGACCGACGTCCAGAAGAAGGACGGCGCGATCCGCCACTACCTCGAACGCGCGCTGCCCGCGGGACCGGCGACTGCCCGGCTCGACTGGGCCCGGCGGTTCGACCACATGCAGCAGCACACGGGGCAGCATCTCCTGACGGCGGTGGCCGCCAATCGGTTCCGGTGGATGACGACGGCCTTCCACCTGGGAACCGAGATCTGCGACATCGAGGTCGACGCGGCGCCGCTCGGCGCGCCGGACCTCGCATCCCTCGAGGAGGCCGTCGCCGCTGAGATCCGGGCGGCGCGCCCCATCACGGCCCGGCGGGTTCCCGAGGCCGAGTTCGCGAAGCTCCCGGTGAGGACGCGCGGGCTCCCTGACGGGCACTCGGGCGACATCCGACTGGTCGAGATCGGCGGGATCGACCTGAGCACCTGTGGCGGCACGCACCTCCGGTCGACGTCCGAGATCGAGGTGCTGAAGCTCCTTGGAACCGAGGCGATCCGTGGCGGTACGCGGCTCTTCTTCGTGGCGGGCGCGCGCGCCCGGCGCCGGTTCGGCGCACATGAGGCGAGGAACGCCGCGCTCCGGACGGTCCTCGGCGCGCCCGACAAGGGACTCGTGGAGGCGGCCGAGTCGAAGCTCGAGCAGCTCCAGGACGCGCACCGGACGGCCCGCGCTCTCGAGGAGGAGCTGATCGCGGCGCTCGTGGGCTCGGTCGCGGCCCTGCCGGGGACCACCTACGTCCGCCACTTCGACGGGAAGGGGGCCGACTTCCTCCAGCGGCTCGCGCGGCAGGTCGCCTTACTGGCGCCGGGGAAAGCCGTCCTCCTGACGGCGTCGGCAGGCGGACAGCACGTCTTCGCGATCGGCTTCGGCACGCTGCTCGACGTCGACGCGCAGAAAGCATCGAGGGAGATTATCGAGGCGATCGGAGGCCGGGGCGGCGGGTCGGGGCGCGTGTTTCAAGGGAAAGCCCCAACGCTGGACGGCCTTCCGCGGGGAGTCGAGCTGATGGAACGGATGACGGGAGGAGCGTGATGGCCAAGTACGTCGGAGTCCTGACGGCGGGAGGTGACAGCCCTGGTCTCAACGCGGCGCTCCGCGGGATGGGGAAATCGGCCATCGGCCTTTACGGCATGCAGGTGGTCGGCTTCCATGAGGGGTTCCGAGGTCTGATGCAGAACCGGACAGTGACGCTCGACGAGGCTGCGCTCTCGGGGATCCTGACGAAAGGGGGAACGATCCTCGGGACGAGCCGCGACAAGCCTCACGCGATGCTGGTCGGGGGCAAGGTCCTCGACATGACGAACATGATCGTGGAGAACTACCGGCGGCATCACCTCGACGTCCTGGTCTGCCTCGGCGGCGGAGGGACGCAGAAGAACGCGTACCACCTGGCGAAGCAGGGCCTCAACGTCATCACCCTCCCCAAGACGATCGACAACGATGTCGCGATGACTGACACGACGTTCGGATTCGACACCGCGCTCGGAATCGCGACCGAGGCGATCGACCGGCTCCACTCGACCGCCCACAGCCACCACCGGATCATCGTGTGCGAGGTGATGGGGCACAAGGCGGGATGGCTCGCCCTCGGCGCTGGCGTCGCGGGAGGCGCGGACGTCATCCTGATCCCCGAGATCCCGTACGACGTGAAAAAGGTGGCGGAGGCGATCACGCGGCGGAGCCGCGGTGACAAACGATTCAGCATCGTCGCGGTGGCGGAAGGGTCCCTCTCAAAGCAGGAGGCCGCCGAGCAGCGGAAGGCCGAGGAGGCGCGGAAGGCCGAGAAGGAAAGGCGAGCCGAGAAGGCAAAGGGCGGGAAGAAGAGCAAGAGGCAGAAGGAGGAGAAGCAGGCTAAGAGGTCGGCGGAGTCCGACTCCGAGCGCCCGACCGGCCACGCGCTGTCGCTGGCGGAGCAGCTCGAGGAGCTGACCGGCCTCGAGTCGCGCGTGACGATCCTGGGGCACCTCCAGCGGGGCGGCACGCCGTCCGCGGCCGACCGCTTCCTGGCCACGCGTCTCGGCACCGCCTGCGCCCAGCTGATCCAGGAGGGGCACTACGGTGTGATGGTCGCCGCGCGGGGAGAGGGGACCGAACCGGTGCCGTTGGAGAATGTCGTCGGGAAGCGAAAGACGGTCCCGCTCGACCACCCCTGGCTCGAGAGCGCTCGGGCGGTCGGGACGAACCTAGGGGACTGATCGAGCTCAGAACCGGAACGTCAGCTCGGCGGTCACGCGCCGCGGGGGCGCGACGTAGAACTGGCTGTCGCCGATTTCGCTGTCGGCGATGGTGTGGCGGCTATCGCCGAGATTTCGGCCGGTGACCGACACCAGTCCCCAGCCGAAGCTCCAAGTCAGGCCGGCGTCCCACTCGAAGAAGCTGTCGGTGTAGAACGTGTTCCGGCGCGTGAGCGGCCGGATATTCTGGTGGCGGACTGCGACGAAACCGCCCGGTCCCTTCTCGGCTCCGTACGCGACGCGGACGTTCCAGAGGTCGCGGGGCACCAGCTCCAGGCGCTTGCCGTCGACGACGTGCAGCTGCCCGTCCGGCGTGAGGAACGAGAACTGGACGAACGTGGCGTCGTGGTGGGCGTAGCCGGCTGCGAGCGTGAGGCCTTTCACCGCGGCGGGGCGCCACGCGAGGTCGAGCTCGGTCCCCTGGAACCGCTCCTCGCCCGCGTTTACCAGCTCCGGAAGGCCGCCGGGTCCGAGGGTCGAGACGACCATGTTCTCGAAGTTCATGTGGAAGAAGGTGACGTCGAAGGAGAGGGTCTTCTCCAGCCACCGGGTCTTGATGCCGATCTCGCCGGAGCGGGTTCGCTCCGGATCGAGGATCCGGGCCGATTCGGCCTCGAGGAAATTCGGCGCCGCCGGCTTGAAGTTGCTCTTCAAGGACACGTAGGCGTTCAGGACGTCCAGTGGTTCGGCCGGCTTGTCGAGGACGCGGACCAACGCAGAGATCCCGCCGGAGAACTGCCCGTCGTTGCGGCTGTCTTCGGCGACGTCCGGGGCGGGCATGCCGATCTCTTGCACGGTCGACGTCAGCGCCTCGGAGACCCGGTCGTATCGGACGCCGAGCGTGAAGGTGAGCCACCTCACCGGCGTCCACTCGTCGTTGACGTAAAGGCCGAAGAACGTGCGCCGGTCCATGAAGCTCCGGTTGTCGCCGTTCGGGATGTTCTCCAGCTTCGGGATGACGGGCTGAGGGGAGACGACGAGGTCGAAGTCGAACCCGTGGCCGTCGCCGGTGGTCCGGCCCCAGGTGAGGGCGGCGCCCCCCACGAGCTTGTGGGTCCCGGCGAGGGCGAAGTCGGCAACCAGCCGAAGATCGTCGTAGAACGTGTTCTCGACCGGTCTCAGATTGAGGCCGGAGGCTGTCGCGGTGACGCCATCGGTGCTCCCGATGAAGGAGCGGATGTTGATCTGATCATCGTGCGTCCAGCCGAGCGTGTTCTCGACCTTCAGGCCGGTTTTCAGCGGGAGGGAGAGATCGGAAGAGCACACGTCTGAATTCTAGTCACGCCAATATCTCGTATGCCGTC
>CALFNC010000413.1 GCA_937902605.1 uncultured Acidobacteriota bacterium
CTCTTTCCCTACACGACGCTCTTCCGATCTGCTCACAGCGGGAGACCGGGTCGTCGGAGCGGCGCTCTTCGGGGCGGACGAAAAGCGCGCGGTCCTCCAGCTGGAGAACTCCAAGGGAACGCTCCTCACGGTCACGCGGCGCTACTCCATTGTCGGCCGTGGCGGCAAGGGGTTCGAGCTGACGAAGCGCGAGCGGATCGTCCGCGCCATCTCCCCCCCGGTGGAGCTCCTCGCGCTCGAGGACGGGGGCTAGTGGAGGTCGTCCTCGCGGAGAAGTGTGGCTTCTGCGCCGGCGTCCGAGTGGCGGACAAGCTGGTGCGGCTGGCGGCGGCGAAGGGGCTTTCGGGAGGAATCCTGGGCCAGGTGGTTCACAACGAGAGCGTCGAGGAGGAGATGGCCCGTCTCGGCTTCCCGACCGTTAGCTCGCTGTCCGAGGCGCGCAGCCACGCCGGGCGGATCGTCTTCTCGGCGCACGGCGTCGCGCCGTCGGTCCGGGCGGAGGCCCGGAGCCTGGGGCTCGTGGCGATCGACACGACCTGCAAGTTCGTCACCGACATCCACCGCGAGATCGAACGCTCCCTGGAGGCCGGGTTCTTCATCGCGATCCTCGGCCAGGTCGGTCACCGGGAGGTGGTCGGCTACACGAACGACCTCGACCCGGGCCGGTATCGGGTCTTCTACGACCTCGCCGAGGTCCGCTCGTTCGACTGGAGCTCCCATCCGCGGGTGAAGGTCATCTTCCAGACGACGATCAACGCGGAGACGTTCTCGGAGCACGTCACCGAGATCCGGCACCGGGCACAGGAGACCTTGATCGCCGACACGATCTGCTATGCGACAAAGGAGAACCAGGACGCGCTCCGCGTCCTCTGCGCCGATCCGTCGATCGACGCGATCGTTGTGATTGGCGGGCTATACAGCAAGAACACGAAGGAGCTCGCGAAGATCGCGGAGGAGTCGAAGCGGACGTTCCTCATCGGGGTCGCCGCCGAGCTCGACCAGGAGACGTTCCGGGGGATGCGGAAGGTGGGCGTGTCGGCCGGGGCATCGACGCCCGATTACGACATCGAGTCCGTGGTCACGGCGCTACGCGCCTTCGGGAGCTGACTGACATCATGAAGGGAACCCCTGCCGCGGTTCCCCTCGGCGCTACGCGCCTCTCCCTTCCGGGTCCTCGGAAAATGGAGGTCCTCGCTCGCCCGCCGCTTAGGCCGAGTCGCCCAGGATTTCCGTCAGCCGGGCTACGAGGGCGCGTCCCCCCTCCTTGCTGTAAGGCTGGGCGTAGAACGTCCCGAGGTCGAGCGGCTCATGAAGGTGGAGCGAGACGGATCGGAAGAGGTGGCCGGGAATCTGCTTGTGGAGCAGGAGGCCGCGAAACCCGTCGATCCGCATCGGAACGGCGACCGCCTTCGTCCGGTGCAGGATCTGGGCGACGCCGGGGCGGATTGGCGCCCCCTTCTGGGTCGTGCCCGTCGGAAAGTGGAGGAGCCACCCGTTCCGGATCGCGTCCTCGACCCGCGAGACTCCCTCGAAGTCGACGGGCCGGCTCACTTCGATCCCCCCCTCGCGGAAGCTCCGTCGGAACGTCACTCCTCCGGCCTTGATCATGAACTCGGTGAGGAGGTTCTTCTTCATCGTCTCCTCGGCGGCCGAGAAGCGGAGGAACGGCACTTCCGTCGGGAACCGGTGCCGGATGTAGACGAGGTGGTAGAGGGCCATCGCCTCCGTGTAGTAGGTCTGGTGGTTGGAAAGGAAGACGACGCCCCGGCGCGGCAGGCGCCCGAGCAGGTCGGCCCCCGTCACGTCGAGGCGATTGAGCAGCTCGAAGTAGGGGAGCGTGAAGCCGAGACCGGCGGTGGCGATGATCGCGCGCCGGATCCAGCGGTCGGCGAGCGGGACCGGCAGGGCTTGCGGATCGTTCAAGACGGGCGATTCTAGCTGTCTCGATCTGACGGCTAGAGGTCCCCGCCCCGATTCGGAAGCGCCGGGCGGTCCCAGCAGCGACAATCCGGGAGTGAGCCCAACGAATCGCCTCGCCGCCGAGTCGTCGCCCTACCTTCTCCAGCACGCTCACAACCCGGTCGACTGGTATCCGTGGGGGGAGGAGGCGTTCTCCAAGGCCAAGGTCCAGGACCGCCCGGTTTTCCTTTCGATCGGCTACTCCTCCTGCCATTGGTGCCACGTCATGGAACGTGAGTCGTTCGAGGACGAGGCGACCGCCAGGCTCCTGAACGACCACTTCGTCTCGATCAAGGTCGACCGCGAGGAGAGGCCCGATGTCGACGACGTCTACATGTCGGCCGTTCAAGCGATGGGAAACCGGGGCGGCTGGCCCCTCTCGGCGTTCCTGTTTCCCGACGGGCGCCCGTTCTTCGGCGGCACCTACTTTCCGCCGGACGGCAGGGGGGGACGGCCGGGGTTCGGGGCGCTCCTCGGCCGCCTCGCGGAGGCCTGGCACGAGCGGAGGAGCGACCTCGAGGATGCGGCCGCCAGGCTGCTGGAGGCCCTGGGCTCGGAGGCGAGGGTGGCAGCCAGCATCGGACGGCGGCCGCTCACACGGGAGCTGCTGGCCGGACTGTCCTCAGCGCTCCACCGGAGCTTCGACATGCGGCACGGCGGATTCGGCGGGGCGCCGAAGTTCCCGCCCCATCAGGCGCTCGACTGGCTCCTGGTCCTAGCCGAGCGGCAAGGACCAGCGATGGCGTCGATGGCCGACGCGACCTTGGAGGCGATGGCCTTGGGAGGGATCCACGACCACGTCGGCGGAGGGTTCCACCGGTATTCCACCGATGAACGCTGGCTGCTGCCGCACTTCGAGAAGATGCTCGCCGATAACGCCCTGCTCCTGGGCCTCTATGCCCGGGCCCATGCGCGGAGCGGGCGGGCCCTGTTCGGCCGGACGGCGCGAGGGATCGGCGACTACCTCCTCTCCGAGATGCGAGGGCCGGAAGGGGGGTTCTACGCCGGCACGGACGCGGACTCGGAGGGAGAGGAAGGGCGCTTCTTCGTCTGGTCCTTGGACGACGTCCGGGCCGCCCTCGGCCCGGACGTCCCCCTGGTCGAGGCGGCATACGGCATTCGGGCCGAGGGGAACTTCCGCGAGGAGGCGACCGGAGAGTCGACGGGCCGGAACGTCCTCCACCTGAGGAAAGAGCCATCGCCCGAGGAAGAGGCGCGCCTCGCGCCGCTGCGCCTCAGGCTGAAGGAGGTCCGCTGGCGGCGTGTACCGCCGTCCCTCGACGACAAGCGGATCGCGGGCTGGAACGCGCTCGCGATCTCGGGCCTGGCGACGGCGGCAGGGCCTCTCGGCGAGCCTCGATACCTCGAGGCTGCCCGAGCCGCGGCGCGGGTCCTCCTGACGACCGCGCGGGACGGGTCGGGGCGGCTCCTCCGGAGCTGGAAGGATGGGCGCGGGACGATCGCGGGATTCCTCGAGGACGAGGCGTTCTTCGCGAACGCACTCCTCGACCTCGCCGCCGCCACCGCAGGAGACGAGGCGCGCGAGTGGCTCTCCGCGGCGCGCCGGTCCGTGGAGGCGATCCGGACGCGGTTCCGGAACCCGGCGGGGCCGGGCTTCCTCTCGAGCGGGGAAGGGAACGAGGCGCTCCTCGTGCAGGGGCGCGATCTCTTCGACAAGGCGATCCCGTCGGCCCCCGCGGCGGCATGCATGGCGCTCGTCCGGACCGCCCGCCTCACGGGGGAAACGGAGCTGGCGGACGAGGCGCGCGAAGCGGTCGAGGAGGTGTCGGGGCTGATGGAGCGGGTGCCGCATGGGACCGAGACGTGGCACCTGGTGGCCGACCTGCTTCTCGGCGAGGAGGCGGGGGACGGCGGCGACGACCAGCCCGGCTTCGACGGGGAAGGTTGCGAGGACGGGATCTGCACGCCCCGTCGTTCCGGCATCCCTCCGATCGACCCGACGGGCGCTCGATGAGCGCGAAGCCTCCTCGCGCCGTCCTCTTCGACATGGACGGGGTCCTAGTCTTCTCCGAGGAGGCATGGTTCGCGGTCTACAACGACACGCTGGGCTTCTTCGGTTACCCGCCGATCTCCCGCGACGTGTTCGACGCGATCTACGGCAACGGGACGAAGGCCGACCGGGACACATACATGCCGCGGCAGACGCTCGAGGAGGTCGACGAGGCGTACGGACGATTCTTTATCCAGCACCTCGACCTGGTCAAAGAGAACCCAGAAGCCAGGCCGTTTCTCGGGGAGCTCAAAGGGCGGGGCGTCATGACGGCGGTGGCGACGAACACGCAGCACCGGCTCGCGGGCCGGATCCTGGGGCTCGTCGGCCTGTCGCCGCTGTTCGACGCCGTCGCCTGCGCCGACGAGGCCGGGGCGGGGAAGCCGGACCCGGCGGTAGTCCGCCTCGCCGCGCACCGGGTAGGTACGGCGCTGGAGGAGTGTCTCTTCGTGGGCGACTCCCGGTACGATCGCGAGGCGGCGGCGAGGGCGCCGGTCCGTTTCGCCCCTTACCGGATGCCGGGAGGTCTCTCGACGCTCGCCGAGCTCCTACCGCTCTTCCCCGGCGACTGAACGGTCTCAAGCCGCCGAAAGGAGGTCGCGCCGCATGCGAGAATCCGCCGCGTGATCGAGGTGGAGGGGCTCACCAAGGCATACCGTGACCTCACGGCGGTCGACGGGCTGTCGTTCACGGTCGGCGCCGGCGAGGTCCTGGGGCTCGTCGGGCCGAACGGGGCGGGGAAGACGACGACGCTCCGGTGCCTCGCCGGGATCCTCCCGCCGGGCGCCGGGGTGATCCGGATCGCCGGGCACGACTTGAAGACGGAGCCGGTCGAGGCGAAGGCCCGCCTTGCCTTCATGCCGGACGAGCCGAACCTCTTCCCCTATCTGACCGTGGCCGACCACCTCGCTCTCACCGGCCGCCTCTATGGCGTTGCGGGCGCGGAGGCGAAGGGGAAGGTGCTCCTGGACGAGCTGGAGCTCTCGGGCAAGGAGGACGCGCTGCCGCAGGAGCTGTCGCGTGGGATGAAGCAGAAGCTCGTCATTGCGTGCGGCCTGCGGCACGACCCGTCGGCCTTGGTGTTCGACGAGCCGCTGACCGGTATCGACCCGGGCGGCATCAGGCGGATGAAGCAGACGATCGTCCGGCGAGCGAAGGCAGGTGCCGCGGTGGTCGTCTCGTCGCACCTCCTGCCGCTCGTCGAGGAGATCTGCGACCGGGTTCTCATCCTCTCGCGTGGGAAGCTTGCGCTTCTCGGCTCGCTCGACGAGATCCGGGCGCGCGCTGGCGAGGAGTCGCTCGAGGAGATCTTCCTCCGGGTGACCGAGGGACCGGCCTCCCCTCCACCGGCCGCGGAATGAGCGCGTCCTCGGTCGGGACGTTCACCTTCATCGCGGTCCGCTCGCTCCGGAACGCCGCGCGGCTCCGGCTCCGGCGGCTGAAGGAGCCCCGGTACCTGATTGGCTTCGTCGTGGCGCTTGCCTACTTCGGAATGGTCTTCTCGCCGTCCCGCGGGCGCCGCCGGGCCGCCCGGCAGGCGCTGGAGACGCTCCCTCCGGCCCTTCTCGACGTACAGCTCCTCGGGTTCGCCCTCTTCCTCTTCGCCGCGTTCTGCCTCGTGTGGGCGTTCCGCTGGGGACCGCCGGCGCTATCTCTGACGGAAGGGGAAGTCCAGTTCCTCTTCACGGCGCCGCTGCCGCGTCGGTCGATCCTCCACTTCTCGCTCCTGAAGCCGCAGCTCCGCCTCCTCTTCACCTCGGCCGTCTTCACGTTCGTCCTGGGGCGGGGGATACGGTCGGGCGCCGGCTTCGTCTTCCTCTTCGCCGGCGTCTGGATCGTCTTCACCGCCATCCAGCTCCACCTCCAGGCGATGTCGTTCTGGAAGGCGGGCCTCGGAGAGCGGGGCCCGGGCCTCCGTCCGGCCGTGGCGGCCGGGCTCGTCCTCGCGGCGGCTGCTGGCCTGGGCGCGGCCGGCGCGTGGCTCTGGTCCGGGATTGCCACGCTGACCGCCGACGGGTCCGGGGTAACCGCGCTAGGGCTCGCCGCGGCGTGGGACCGG
>CALFNC010000414.1 GCA_937902605.1 uncultured Acidobacteriota bacterium
ACGGCGACCACCGAGATCTACACTCTTTCCCTACACGACGCTCTTCCGATCTGGAGGATCTCCCCGGCCTGGAGTACGTCGTTTGGCCTGGCGTCGGCGCGCCCGACTCGAGTGCCGACCTCCCCCCCGTCCGGCTAGAGCCCACCCCGGCCTCCGAAGAGGCGGCGATCCGCCTCGCCCGGTGGCACGACTCGGTCTACCTCGTTACCCCTGGCAACGCGGGCGATGCGCGCCTCGCTCTCGCCGTCCCGCTGGGTCCGGGTCTCTCCGAGCGGCTCCGGACCATGACCGGGGTCCGCGTCGGCTTCTCGACCGCGGTCGTGACGAAGAAGGCCCGCGAGGCGGAGGCAATGGACGCGGACGAGCCGAAGAAGGGCGGGGCGATGATCGTGATGGCCGACGAGAAGGTCCGCTTCAAGCCGCTCGCCCCCGGATCGGCGTCCACCTCCCCGTCCTCGACCGCCCTGGCCGACCGCGAGTGGGTCCACTGGCTCGTGGCTGTGGACGCCCCGATCCGGGACTGGGAGTCGGGAGAGCCGGTACCTGACGGACGCCTCGCCGTGACCGTCCACTCCTCGGTTGGCCGCGAGCTGCGGACGCTCTTCGGAAACGTCCGGATCGGAAGCGGGAGCCAGACGGAGACCGGCGCGCTCGTCTTCAAGGTGATGAAGGCGATGGCACTTTTCACGGCGACGGTCTACCTGCTCGCGCTTCTCGTGGCCGGATTCCTCGTCCTCCGGATCGCGCGAGCGACCGGGCGGCTCTCGAAGGGGTTCGCCGAGATCGATCGCGGGAACTTTGCCGCCCGCGTCTCCCTTAGGGGCCGGGACCAGCTGGCCGAGCTGGCCGAGAGCTTCAACGAAATGGCCTCGCACCTCCAGGCGAGCGTCTCGGAGAAGGCGTCCCACGAAGTGATCGAGCGGGAGCTGGAGATGGCCCGAACCCTCCAGCGCCGCCTCCTTCCGCCTCCCGACTTCTCGTTCCCGGGTCTGCAGATCGCGGTCGACTTCAGGCCCACCTCCGCGATCGGCGGGGACTTCTACCACTTCCTCTCCGAGAGCCCCGACCGGCTGACGGTGGTAGTGGCCGACGCGTCGGGCCACGGACTCTCGACCGGCATCGTCATAGCGTCGGCGAAGGCGTCGCTGTCGGCCTTCGCCACGACGAGCCACGACGCGATCGCCGTCCTCACGACGCTCGACGAGGAGATCCGCCGGACGACCGACTCCCGGACCTTCGTCACGCTCGCGCACCTTCGCTTCCTCTTCGACGAGGAATTGGTCGAGTTCACCAACGCCGGGCACATCTATCCCTACCGGGTGGAGCCACTCGGGGCGGTCACGGCGCTGGAGAACCCCTCGCGCCCGCTCGGCGTGCGCCTCCCCGGCAACTTCACGACGGTTCGGGCTCCGCTCGTCCCCGGCGACCTCTGGATCCTCCTGTCCGACGGGATCGTGGAGGCGCTCTCGCCGGCCGAAGAGGTCTTCGGGTTCCCCCGCCTCGAGTCGCTCCTGGCGAGGGGCGCCGGCGGGACCGCGGTGGAAACGCGCGACCGGGTCCTCTCGGCGTGGCGCGACTTCACCGGCGGAGACCTGCCGACCGACGACCGGACCCTCCCCGTCCTGAAGGTCGTCCGGAGGGACCAGGCATGACGACCCCGCCCGGCCTCTCGGCCCCTGCGCGGCGAGCCGTCACCGCTCTCCTTCTCGCCTTCGCCGTCGCGCATGGCCTCTATCAGATCGGGCGAGCCTTCCTCCACCCGAAGCAAGGCCTCGACCTCGCCCCGGCATACCTGGCCGGACGGATGGCCCGCGAGGGCTCCCGCGCCTTCTACGACGACCCCACGGTCGGGGCGCTCGGAGCGGCGCTTGGGATGCACGGCCCGGACGGGGCGGGTGCGCCGGTCCTCAACTTCATCTATCCCCCGTGGGTCCCCGCCGTCTATGCCCCCGTCTCCTTCCTCCCGTGGGACGCGGCCCGGCACGCGTGGTTCGTCCTGTCGTTCCTCTGTTTCGTCACCGCGCTCCTCGCGGCAATCCAGGCGGCGGTCCCGGAGGCGCGGCGGAAAGCTGCCGCGATGCCGGCTCTCGCCGCGGCCTGCTTCTTCTTCCCCTTCTTCTACGGCCTCATGACCGGTCAGGCCAACGATCTGCTGCTCCTCCTGGTGGCGGGGGCGCTCCTTCTCCTGGTCCGTCGCCAACCGCTCCTGGCCGGCGCGATCCTCGCCCCGGCGATCCTCTGGAAGCCCTTCCTCGCGGCAGTCGTCCCCTTCCTCGTCCTTCGGAGGGAGTGGAAGGCGCTTGCCGGACTGGCGGTCGGCGGCGTTTCGCTCGTGGCGCTGTCGGTCCCGGTGGGAAGCGAGGGAGGCTGGTCCGAATGGCTGCGGCAGATCTCGGAGCACAACGCGCTGACGGCGGCCGAGCCCAGGAATCATTCGCTCGCCGCCTCCGTCCTCGCGTTCGGCCTCCCTCCGACCTGGATCCTCCCGGTGGCGAGAGTTCTCCAGGGCCTGGCCGTCGTCGCGGCGGGTGCCCTCCTTCTCCCAAAGACCCGGCCCGGGGAGCCGCGCTACGCGCTGCAATTCGGGGGATCGCTGGTGGCCGCGCTCCTCCTGACGCCGAAGGCCTGGGAGCACTACGGCGTCTTTCTCCTGCCCGCGTTCATCGCTGCCGCCGCTCTCGCGGTCGAGGAGGAGAGCCCGCCGCTGTGGCCCGCCCTGCTCGGAGCCTCGTTCGCCGTCTGGGGGCTCATGCTGCAGGGCCGGGACGAGTACCGGGCGCTCGCCGACATGGGGCTCGCGTTCCTGGCACCGGCCAAGAGCGCCGCGGCGGTCGTGCTCCTCCTCGTTTCCGTCCGTCTCGTCTGGATGCGGCGGAGTCAGCGGACGTGAAGGTCCCTGCCGGCGCGGAGGGGAGGCGCGACGCGCCGCGGGGGACCCGGCCGGTCTCGGGTCCCCCGATTCCTGTCAGTCGGCTGGGACGGTGGCGCGCCCGAGCCGGTAAGTCTTCGAGAAGCCGTCCGACAGGTCGGTCAGCGTCACCTCGACGATCCCGTCCGCCGCGCAGGAATAGCGCTCCTCCACCTCGCGGCCGACGCCGGGCATCCGGACGACGCTGACTTTCTTGAGGCTCTTCAGGCCCCGGAGCTGTGGATCGAACGGGAAGCGGATCGTGTCCCAGGGAGCGATGTCCCCTTCCGGCCGTCCCTTCGACACGCGGCTGCACTCGACGAATCGGAAGTGGCCCACGTTGTGAACGGCGCAATAGCGGCGGGTGTTCATGAGCGGCGGCTCACCCGGGGCCGGCAGTGTCGTGTCGTTCCCGAAGATAGGGTCGAAGGTGACGCCCTCGCCCGACGCCAGCTCTCGGAAGACCCCGAACGTCCGGTTGAGCCGGTCGGTCACGGTGTACCCCGCCTCCTGGTCGAGGAGGATCGCCAGCCCGATAGCCGTAGCCGCGAACGGGTGGGGCGAACGCTTGACGCGCCGCTCGCCGTACTTCTCGCGGAGACTGCGCGGGATCAGAGGGAAGGCCCCGGCGCCGCCGACGATGTAGATACCCGCCAGCTCGGCCCAGTCCACCGTCTCGTCGCCCGGGCGCTGGGGGTCGAGGAAGACCGGCCCCATTGCCTCCAGCGTCCTTTCGACGAGGCTGTGGCACGCTGCGTAGATCTCCTCGATCGGGATCGAGACCGGCCCGGCCCCGATGGGCGAGAAATCGAGGACCAGGCGGCGGGTGTTCGGGTTGATCGCCTCTTTCTGGCGCGTGCACTCCTCCAGGAGGAAGGATCGCGTCGCGGCGTCCGGGACCGGGCTGCCGATCTTGCCCAGGGCTGCTTTCAGGATCACCTCGTCGAAGTCGTCCCCGCCGAGCCGCTGGATCCCCTCGCTCGTGACGACCTCGCTCGCCTTCCCGGTCATCTTCAGGAGCGAGGCGTCGAAGGTTCCGCCGCCGAGGTCGTAGATAGCGACATACTCGCGGTGCGTGGTGATCGTCGAGCGGTAGCGGTGGGCATATTCGATCCCGGCGGCGGAGGGTTCGTTGAGGAACGCCGTCACCCTGAAGCCGACCCGCTGGAAGGCGTCGAGGGTGAGGAACCGCTGGGCGCTGCTCGCGTTCGCCGGCACGCCGATCGCCACCTCCAGCGGCTCTCGCGGACCGATCCCCGCGTTCGACTTCTCGACCAGCTCCTGGCGGAGGCGGGCGAGGAAGTTCACGAAGAGATCCGTGAGGAGATACGGGCGTCCGGCCAGCTCCACCCGGGTAAGGGGCCCCGCCTCGGAGAGGAGGCGCTTGAACGACCGGAGCAGCTCCCACCCCGGCTCGAGGCGGGCCTCCAGGGCGTCGGTCCCGAAACGGACCTCCCCGCGGCCGTTCGCGGCCACCACCGACGGGAAGGAATCGGACCCCTCGAACGAGACGACCGGGTAGTTCCCCCGGTCCACCAGGGCAACGACCGTGTGGGTCGTCCCGAAATCGACTCCGAGACGCATCGCTTCAGTTTCCGCTATCCTGTCCGCCCGTCAAGGGGACAGCGATGAGCCACTCCTTCCCAATCCTCCCTCCAGCCGCCCTGAAGCCCCTCGTCGCTCTCTGCGACGGACGTCCCCTTGCGGTTTTCGACCTCGAGACGACCGGCACCGACCGCCTGAACGATCGGATCGTCGAGATCGCCGTCCTCCGGATCCATCCCGAAGGGGAGGTCGTCTCACTCGACCAGCGGGTGAACCCCGGTATCCGGATCCCCCGGGAGGCTTCGGCGATCCACGGCATTACCGACGCGGACGTCCAGTCCTCTCCGACCTTCGCCGCCATCGCCGCGGACCTAGCCGCGTTCCTCGACGGGATCGACCTCGCCGGCTACAACATCCGCGGGTTCGACCTCCCGCTGCTCGCCAAGGAGTTCGAGCGGGCCCGTCAGCCGTTCTCGATGGAGGGCCGCCGGGTCGTCGATGTGCAGACCATCTTCTTCAAGAAGGAGCCCCGGGATCTCGGGGCCGCCGTCCGCTTCTTCGTCGGGAGGGAGCACCCCGGGGCGCATGCCGCGCTTGCCGACGTCGTGGCCACCGCCGAGGTCCTGGCCGGCGAGCTCGGCCGCTACCCCGAGCTTCCGGCCACGCTGGAGGGGCTTCACCTGTTCTCCGTCCCTGCCGAGGGGCGCTTCGTCGACCCGGATAAGCGGTTCTTCTGGAGGGACGGCGCGGCCGTCTTCGCCTTTGGCGAGCACCGGGGGCGACCCCTGGTCGACGTGGCGCGGACACACCCCGCATACCTGGAGTGGATCGCCCGCGCCGACTTCCCGGTCGAGACCAAGAAGATCGTCACCGCCGCCCTCGCCGGGGTCTTCCCGACGAAAAAGGGATAGCCCCCCGACGAGCCCGGCCGGTCCCGGGTTCCCCTGATCCACTTCAGTCCATCTGACGCCTGAGGAAGGTCGGGATGTCGAGGACGTCGTCCCGCGAGTCCTTCGAATGGAAGAGGTTCACGCTGTAGCCGGAGTCCTCCGGGATCACCAGCTCCGGAAGCGGCTTCGGCTCGCCCGCCCGTGTCGGCGCCGTCACCGAGGTCCGAGCGGCGGCACGAGAGGCGATCGCCGCCGGCGCCTCGAACCCCGTGGCAATGACGCTGATCTTCACCTGGTCCTTCATCTCCTTGTCGTGGACCAGGCCGAAGATGACGTTGGCGTCCTCGTCCGCCGCTTGCTGGATGATCGCGCACGCCTCGTTGACCTCGGCGAGCGTCAGGTCCTCGCCGCCCGTCACGTTGATCAGGATCGCGCGCGCACCCTGGATCGACTGCTCCTCCAGGAGCGGGTTGGAGATGGCGCGCTGCGCCGCCTCGACTGCGCGGTGCTCGCCCGACGCGGTCCCGGTCCCCATCAGGGCCATCCCCATGTTCTCCATCACGGTCTTCACGTCGGCGAAGTCAAGGTTGACGACGCCGGGGACGGTGATGAGGTCGCTGATCCCCTGAACCGCTTGACGGAGGACGTCGTCCGCGATCCGGAAGGCCTCCCATGTCGTCACGTTCCGGTCGACGAAGCTATAGAGCCGCTCGTTCGGGATCGTGATCAGCGTGTCGACGTACTCCCTCAGCTCCGCGATCCCTTCCTCGGCGAGGCGGAGCTTTCGGCGTCCCTCGAAGGCGAACGGCTTCGAGACGATCGCGACGACGAGGGCCCCCGTCTCGGAGGCGATCCGGGCGACAACCGGGGCCGCCCCGGTCCCGGTCCCGCCGCCCATTCCTGCCGTCACGAAGACCATGTCGGCCCCCCCTAGGACCTCCGTGATCCGCTCAGCCTCCTCGAGAGCAGCCTCCCGCCCAACTTTCGGATTCGCCCCCGCGCCCATCCCCCGGGCGGTGTTCAGGCCGAGCTGGAGCTTCGTCGCCGCCCGGTTCACTCGGAGGACCTGGAGGTCGGTGTTGGCGGCGATGAACTCGATCCCGCGGATGCCAGCGGCGATCATCCGGTTCACGGCGTTCCCGCCCCCACCGCCCACTCCGACGACCCGGATCCGGGCCGGCGGGACCTCATCGTTCAGCATGATCGGCAGCGCGGGCTGCTCCTCTTCGAACAGGATCATCTTTTGTCCTCCATCATAGTCAAGCCGCCGATGCGGGGAACAGTCCTTTTAGGGAGCCTTTGATTCGGGAGAGGATCGAGCGCGGGGGAGCACGGCGGCTCCTGGCCGCCACGTTGGATCCGCGTCCGTGGACGAGGAGGCCCGCCACGCAGGCCCACTCCGGCCCCGCCACGATGTCGGTGAGCCCCCCGAACTCACGGGGAATCCCCAGGCGGACCCCGGAAGTCCCCAGCACGTGCTCTGCCACCTCCAGGATCCCGTCCAGGCCGGCCCCCCCACCCGTGAGGACGAGGCCAGCGCGGAGCTCCTGCGCGGGGTTATCGCGGGTCGCCTCCTCCCAGAGCATCGTGAGGAGCTCTTCCGTCCGGGGCTGGAGGATCTCGGCGATCCGGCGGCGGGACACTGGCTGCACGCCCCGGCCCCCCGTGAGCGGCACGTCCACAGTCTCGTCCTCGCCGACGAGGGCGACGAGCGCCGCCCCGTACTTCTTCTTGATCCGCTCCGCGTCTGGGACCGGCGTCTTGAGGACCACGGCCAGGTCGTTCGTGAAGTGGTCGCCGCCGATGCCGAGGACCGATGTGTGGACGAGGGCCCCCTGCCTCCAGACGGCGATCTCGGTCGTCCCGCCCCCGATGTCCGCGAGGACGACGCCTAGCTCCTTCTCGTCCGGCGTCAGGACGGCAGCGCCGGCCGCAAGGGGCTCGAGGACCATCTCGATCACCTCGATCCCCGCGCGATTGATGCAGTTCAGGAGGTTCTGGGTCGTCGCGACCGGGAGCGTGATCACGTGGACATCGGCCTCCAGACGGCTCCCGACCATCCCGAGCGGGTCGGCCACGCCGTCCTGCCCGTCCACGACGAACTCGCGCGGAAGGACGTGGAGGATCTCGAACTCCGACGGGATCGGGACGGAGCGCGCGGCGTCGAGGGCCCGCGCGATGTCCTCCCGGGAGATTTCCCGGTTCTTCGCGGAGACCGCCACAACCTGCCGGCTGTTGAACGACCTCACGGAAGGGCCCGCGACCCCAGCGACGGCCCGTTCGACCTGGACGCCCGCCATCAGCTCGGCCTCCTCGGTCGCACGCTTGATCGCCTCCACGGTCGCGGGGACGTCGATGATCGCGCCCTTCCGAGCACCCTTGTGGCTGGCCGTCCCCTTGCCGACGATTTCGACGCGTCCGTCCTCCTTCGTCACCGCGATCAGGGTGCAGACCTTCGTCGATCCGATGTCCAGGCTGACGAGATACGGTGTGGTTTTCAGCACAGCTAAGCCCCTCAGGTTTTCCCGCGCACCGCGTCCGACGCGGGCGCTTTCAGGATGATCTGGTCGTTGAATCGGAGGTCGGCCTCGTTCCGGAGGAGCGCGTGGCGGTCGAGGTCGGGCCGAAGGGTCAGGTAGACCCGCCACAGGGCCGAGACCCTCCCCGGCGAGAGCGCGTCGGGCCCAAAAAGCAGCCGCGTATGGCTCTCCCGGTCGACTACCGCGAATTCGTCGGCCCCGACGGACACCTCCGAAAGGCGGGCGAAGAGGGCCGGATCGTCCTCCCGGATCCGGGCGACGAGCGCGGCTCCCCGCGCCAGGGCCTTGGGCCCGCCGGCGTCCGAGTCGATCACCACGTAGTCGTCCGCCGCGGCGAGCCCTTTGCCCGCGTGAGGACCGAGGAGCGTCCCCGCCGCATCCACGGCCCAGAGCTCGCCCTCCTTCCGCGCCAGGGCGATCGGCGGCCGAGCCGTCACGGTAATGTGAATCGTTCCCGGGACGACGCGCCGCGCGAGGGCCTTCTCCACCCAGGCACACGACGAAAGGACGGTGACGGGCCCATCGAGGTCGACGAAGAGGAGGGGCTGGCCGATGCAGCGGTCCGTGGCGGCCTCGGCTTCCACGCGGCGAATCTCGGGAACCCCCTCGAGGACGACGCGGGTCACGGTGAACCTCGGGTGGAACCTCAGGACTAAAAGGAGCCCCGCGAGGACGACGCCCGCCCCGATCGCGAGCCCCACGGCGAGCGCGGCGGTACGAATCCCCGTCGCCAGGCGTCGCGTCGGACGGGCCGCGGGCATGGGCGGGCGGTAGAAGGTCTCAGCCACGCTCAGCGGCCTCCGCTCCCGGCAAGCCAATCCTCGCCGAAGTGGACGACGTCGCCCGCCCCCATGGTGATCAGAACGTCCCCCGGCTGGAGGCACTGATCGAGGGCCGGCAGGATCTCCTCCCTCGACGAGAGGAACCGGACGTTGCGGTGGCCTCGCGCCGCGGCCGCCCCCGCCACGAGCTGGCCGGTCACGCCTTCGATCGGCGCCTCCCGCGAGCCGTAGATGGGCGCGACGAGAAGGAGGTCGCTCGCGAGGAAGGCGGCGCCGAACGCCTGCTGGAAATCGCGAGTCCTCGAGTAGAGATGGGGCAGGAAGAGGACCGCGATGCGGCGGTCGGGGAAGGTCTGCCTGGCGGCCGCGAGCGTGGCCGACACCTCGGTCGGGTGGTGGGCGTAATCGTCAATCACGAGGACGCCGTCGCGCTCACCTTTCCGTTCGAAGCGGCGGATGACGCCGCCGAACCCGGAGAGGGCCTTCGCAACGACCGGAAACGGGATTTCCAGCTCCCGCGAGACCGCGATGGCCGCGAGCGCGTTCTTGACGTTGTGGAGGCCCGGGAGCGGCAGGTCGATCGGACCGAGCACCTCCCCTCCGGCCACCGCGACGAAGCGCGAAACGCCCCGGTCGAGCGCGAGATCGCGGGCGGTGACGTCGGCCTGCGGTGTCAGCCCGAAGGTGACGACACGGCGCTCGATCAGCGGGCGAATCTCCTGCACGTTCAAGTCGTCGAGCCCCAGGAGCGCCGCGCCGAAGAACGGGACGGTCCGGGCGAACCGCGCGAAGGAGGTCTTGAGGTCCTCGATGTCCCGGTACGTGTCGAGATGTTCGAGGTCGATGTTGTTTACGACGGCGAGGATGGGGCGGAGCTCCAAGAACGAGCGGTCGAACTCGTCCGCCTCGGCCACCAGGAGGTCTCCCCGCCCGAGCCGGGCGTTCGTCCCCATCTGGCGGACGCGACCGCCGACGATGATCGTCGGGTCGAGGCCCGCGGCGACGAGGACGGCCCCCGTCATGGAGGTCGTGGTGGTCTTCCCGTGCGTCCCGGCGATGGCGATCCCCTGGCGGACCCGCATCACCTCCGCGAGCATCTCCGCGCGCTTGATCACCGGGATCCCCGCCGCGCGCGCGGCCCGGACCTCCGGGTTGTCCGCCGTCACGGCTGACGAGTAGACGACCACGTCGGCGCCCGCCACCTGTTCCGCCCGATGGCCCGCCGCGAAGACGGGGATCCCGAGGTCCCGTAGCCGGGCCGTGGCGTCGCTCTCCTTGATGTCGGAGCCGGTGACCGTCAGGCCGACGCTCTTGAGAAGCTCGGCGAGCCCCGACATGCCGATACCGCCGATTCCGACGAAATGCAGCCGCTTCACGCGCAGGAAGTTCACCGCTTCGCCTCCATCTCCGCCGAGAGGACGAGGTCGCAGACCCTGGCCGCAGCGTCCGGCTTCGCCTGTGCCCGGGCCGCCCGGCCCATTGCGGCCAGGCGCGCCGGGTCCGAGAGCAGCGCCCTGAGCGCGGGAGCGAGCTGCCCCGCCTCGGCCTCCATCTCCGTGACGACCGCCGCCGCTCCAGCCCGCTCCAGGGAGCGTGCATTGGCCTCCTGATGGCCGTGTGTCGCGAGGCGGAACGGGACGAAGAGGGCCGGCCGGCCGGCGGCCGCCACCTCGGCGACCGTCATCGCCCCCGAGCGGCAGACGATGAGGTCGGCCGCCGCCAGCTCGGACGGAAGATCGTGGAGGAAGCCCTTGACCGTAGCCCGGGGCAGCCCCGCCTCACGGTAGAGCGTACGCAGGCCGCCGGGCGCGTCGGCCGTCTCCATCGCGCGGCGGCCGCATTGGTGGACGACCTCGACCGAAAGCCCTTTCTCGGCTAGCTCCCCCAGCGTCCCTGGGACGAGGCGGTTCAGGATCACCGCTCCCTGGCTCCCTCCGACGACGAGGACGCGAAGGCTTCTCGGAATGGGTCTCCCGTCAAGAGCGGGAATCGAGAAGAGCTCCGGGCGGACCGGGTTACCTGTGACGACCGCACCCGGGAGGGCCCGGCGGGCCTCCTCGCCGCCGACAGCGATCCGTCCGGCGATGCCGGCGAGGAGCCGGTTCGTCAGACCGGGGACGGCGTTCGACTCGTGGACGACGGTCGGAATCCGCCGGGCCCACGCGGTGGCCACGACCGGACCCGCGGCGTAGCCCCCGACTCCCACGACTGCAGACGGGCGGTGCCGGGTGACGAGGCGCCACGAGTCGACGAACCCGAGCGGAAGAGAGAGAGCCCCCTGGACCAGCGCCGTTGCCGACTTCCCGGCCAGGCCTCGGGCCCGGATCAGCTCGAGCGGGTAACCGGCGCGGGGAACCAGGTCGGTCTCGATCCCACGGGCCGTCCCGACAAAGACAATCGGGGCCTCCGGGCGCCGCCTACGGAGCTCGCCCGCGATTGCCAGCGCCGGGAAGACATGACCTCCTGTACCGCCCCCCGCGATCAGGTACCCGCCGCGAGGAGCGCTCGATCCCGTCATGGCGCGTGCTGCGAGAGGTTGAGGAGGATCCCCACCGCGAGGAAGTCGGCCCAGAGCGCCGACCCGCCGTATGAGAGGAACGGGAGGGGGATCCCCTTGGTCGGAAGGACCGCGAGGACGACGGAGATGTTGACGAGCGCCTGGACCACGATCATCACCGACAGGCCGACGCCAAGGAGCTGCCCGAAGGAGTCGGGGGCGTTCTCGGCGGCCCTGAGGCCCCGGGCGAAGATGAGGCCAAAGAGCGCCAGGACGAAAGAGCAGCCGATGAGCCCGAGCTCCTCGCCGACGATCGCGTAGATGAAATCGGTGTACGGGTAGGGGAGGAAGAAGAGCTTCTGCTTCCCGTGCCCGATGCCGAGCCCGGTGATCCCTCCGGTGCCGACCGCGATGAGGGACTGGATCATCTGGAACCCCTTCCCGAGCGGGTCCGCTTCCGGGTGGAGGAAGCTCAGAATCCGGTCCCGCCGGTATGCGGCGTTCCAGACGTAGGCCGTGACGGAGGGGAGGGCGAGGAGGGAGACCCCGACGAACCAGCGGAGGCGGAGTCCCGCGAAGAAGAGCATCGCGGCCGCCACGCCGAAATAGGAGAGGGCCGTGCCGAAATCGGGCTGCGCGAGGACGAGGCCTCCGAAGACGGTGAGGAGGCCGGTCACGGGGAGGAGCGTGCGCTTGAAGTCTTCCACGCGCCCCTCCCGCCTCGAGAGCAGCGCCGCCAGCGCCACGACGAGCCCCACCTTCGCGAACTCGGAGGGCTGGACTGACATGACCCCCAGGTCGATCCAGCGCCGCGTGCCGTTGATGGGCGCCCGGAAGAGGACGACGATCAGCGCGATCACGAGGAGGGCCAGCGCGATCGCGATTCCCCTCGGGTCGTTCCAGCGGCGGTAGTCGATCGACATCGCGGCCCACACCAGGCCCGCCCCCATGAAAACCGCGAGCGCCTGCTTGACGACGAAGAAGTAGGCGTGCGACGGCCCGCCGGCCGCCGGGAGGTAGATCTGCATCGCCGAGGCGCTGTAGATCATCACCAGGCCGATGCCGATCAGGAGGACGACGGACGCGAAGAGGATGCGGTCGAGGGCGAGCTTACGGGCCATTCAGCGCCCCCACGAGCGCCTCGAACACCTCGCCCCGGTGCTCGAAGCTGCGGAACTGATCGAAGGAGGCGCAGGCCGGGCTCAGGAGGACGACGTCCCCGGCCACCGCGTCGCGCGCCGCCTCGGCCACCGCGGCCTCCAGCGTTCCAGCGCGGGAGGTCGGGACCATGGCAGCGAGGGCGGTCTCGACCATCGGGGCCGCTTTCCCGATGGCGAGGATCCTCCGGGCCTTCTGCTTCACGAGAGGGAGGAGACGTCCGAAGTCGTCCCCTTTGTCCTTCCCGCCGAGGATCAGGAAGACGCGCCCGTCCGGAAACCCTTCGAGGCTTTTCAGCGTCGCGTCGATGTTCGTCCCCTTGGAGTCGTTGTACCAGGAGACGCCACGGCGGATTCGGACCAGCTCGGTGCGGTGGCGCAGCCCCTTGAACGCCCGGAGCGTCTTCGCGGCGCTATCGGGGGAGACGCCGAGGGGCAGCACCGCGGCGAGCGCGGCGAGCGCGTTCTCCAGGTTGTGGGCTCCGGGGAGGGAGATCTCGTCCCGCCGAAGGACCCTGAGCGGCCCCGAGCCGGTGACGTCCGCCACGACGTCCTCCCCGTCCAGCCAGGCTCCGAGCCGGGCCGCCCGGCGACGAGTGAACTCGAAACGCCTCGCGCGCGTCGAGATCCTCGCAACCAGCGGGTCGTCCGCATTGAGGACGGCGAGCTGCGCCTCCCGCTGGTTCTCGAAGATCCGGGCCTTCGCGGCCCCGTAGTCGTCGAGGGAGCGGTACCGGTCGAGGTGGTCCGGGGTGAGGTTGAGGTGGATCGCGACATCGGGAGCGAACCGCCGGACCGTCTCGAGCTGGAAGGACGACAGCTCCACCACCCAGACGCGCGTTGGGGCCGGAGGGGTGTCCGCCGATCCGGCGGGCGAGGCTGCCGCGGCGATCCACGGCGTGCCGAGGTTCCCGCAGGCCACCGCCTGGACCCCGGCGTCGTTGAGCAGGGCGGCCGCGAGCGCGGTCGTCGTCGACTTTCCGTTCGTCCCTGTGATCCCGACGACGATGCCAGGGAGAAGGCGAGAGGCCAGCTCGATCTCCGAGACGACGGGAATCGCACGGGCCAGCGCCGCGTCCACGATCGGCGCGGTCCTCGGGATTCCCGGCGAGAGGACCACCAGCTGGACGCCGTCGAGGAGCGCCTCCGGGTGCCCGCCGAGGAACGGCGTGAGGCCGTCCCGGGGCGGCAGGTCGACCTCGGAGGGCCCGCGGAGGTCGGACGCAGCCACCTCCACGCCCCTGGCCAGCAGGGCGTCGACCGCGGCGAGGCCCGACCGGGCGAGGCCGAGGACGGCCACGCGGGACAGGTCGGGAAGGTCGGGTCCGATCGAGAGGCTCATCGCAGTTTCAGCGTCGAGAGGGCGACGAGGGCGAAAAGGATCGCCACGATCCAGAAGCGGGTGATCACCTTCGACTCGGCCCAGCCGGCCAGCTCGAAGTGGTGGTGGATCGGCGCCATCCGGAAGATCCGCTTCCCGGTCAGCTTGAAGGAGGAGACCTGGAGGATCACCGACACCGCCTCGACGACGAAGAGCCCGCCGACGAGGACGAGCAGGACCTCCTGCTTAATCAGGACCGCCACAGTCCCGAGCGCGGCGCCGAGCGCCAGCGAGCCCGTGTCTCCCATGAAGACCTCGGCGGGGTGCGCGTTGAACCAGAGAAAGCCGAGGGACGCCCCCACGATCGCCGCACAGAAGACCGCCAGCTCGCCCGCCCCCGGCACCGACGGGACGAGGAGGTACGACGCGACCTTGGCGTTCCCGGCGATGTAGGCCAGGATCGCGAAGGTGGCGGAGGCGACGAGCGTCGCGCCGATGGCGAGCCCGTCGAGACCGTCGGTGAGGTTCACGGCGTTCGACGACCCGAGGACGACCACCGCGGCGAAGAGGATGTAGAAGATCCCCAGCTCGAGGTGGACGGTCTTCAGGAACGGGATGCTGACGCCGGTCGGGTCGGGCCGGCGGTCGAGGAGCCAGAGCGACGCCGCTCCGACGGCGAGGCCGACGACCGACAGGAGGAGGAGCTTCTGCCGCCCGGAGAGCCCCCGGTTGTGCTTCCGCGCGACCTTGCGCCAGTCGTCGCCGGCCCCGATCAGCATCGCCAGGAGCGTCGCCCCGAGCGCCACCCAGACATACCGGTTCTCGACGTCGGCGAAGAGGACGGTCGGCACGACGATCGCGAGATTGATCAGGACGCCGCCCATCGTGGGCGTGCCCGCCTTGGCCTGGTGCGCCTTCGGCCCCTCCTCGCGGATCGCCTGGCCGATCTGACGCGACCGGAGCCACCGGATCAGCACCGGCCCGAGCAGGATCGAGAGGACGAGCGCCGTCAATGCCGCGCACAGATCGGAAGTGCACACGTCTGAACTCCAGTCACGCCAATATCTCGTATGCC
>CALFNC010000415.1 GCA_937902605.1 uncultured Acidobacteriota bacterium
CCACGGTCGACGTCGGAGGGCGGGCAGTTCATGTCCACACCGAGGTCGTCGGGCCTCGAGGGAGGAAGCTGGTCACCGCGGCGACCCTCGACGGACGGACTCTGTTCAAGCGGATCTCGGAGCCGCCCGAGGACGCGGAGGCGGGCTTCGTCGAGGGAGTCCTCGAGGTGCAGCACGCGGCCGTGGAGCGCGATGTCCGGGAGGTTCAGGAGAAGCTACTGATCGAAAGCGTGGAGCGCCCTGACTGGAAGGAACGGTTCGACCGTCTTTTCGAGGAGGGATTCGTCGAGTACCGGAAGGGTCGCTGGGAGGTCGCCCGGGCCGTGTGGGAGGAGGCGAGGGCTCTGAACCCTTCCGATAAGGTTCTCGAGGTCAACTTGAGGGTCGTGCTCGGAAAGCTCGGCCACAGAGACGTGGGATGACAGAGCGCCGCCGAGCCCGTATGGGAGCACGGCAGGGATGGGAAAGGCCGGGTCACACTCTCCGAGTGGCGCCCAAAGTGTTTTTCGGTGCGTTCAGTACGCAGGACGATCGGAAGGGAGACGGTTTCGGCCCGCTGAAATAGAGGGTTCTCCCGCTTCGTGTGGTCCGTACGCAAACCGGAGAATCCGGGTTATCGTCCGCCGCCCATGATCTCGTTCAACCGCGTGACCAAGCAGTACGGCCGGCAGGTCCTCTTCGTCGACGCCACATTCCAGATCAACCCGGGCGAGCGCGCGGGGCTCGTCGGCCCGAACGGGTCAGGGAAGACCACGCTCTTCCGGATGATCGTCGGCGAGGAGCACCCCGAGGAGGGCGACGTGACGGTGCCGAAGAAGCTCTCCATCGGCTACTTCCGCCAGGAGGCCGACGCGATGTCGGGCCGGTCGGTCCTCGAGGAGGCAATCGCCGGGAGCGGGCGCCTGGGGGATCTGCATCACGAGCTGGCCGCCCTGGAGCACGCCCTCTCGGACCCGGAGCGTATGGACGAGATGGAGACGATCCTGGAGCGCTTCGGCGAGGTGCAGCACGAATACCAGCAGCGGGGCGGGTACGAGCTGGAGTCGCGGGCGAAGGAGGTCCTCCAGGGGCTCGGCTTCGAGGACGCGGTGATCGACGGCGACGTTGGGGCTCTCTCGGGCGGCTGGAAGATGCGCGTCGCGATGGCGAAGGTTCTCCTCGGGCGGCCCGACGTCCTGCTGATGGACGAGCCGACGAACCACCTCGACATCGAGTCGATCCTCTGGCTGGAGGGGTTCCTGAAGGGCTACCCCGGGACGCTCCTGATTACCTGCCACGACCGCGACTTTCTGAACCGGGTCGTGACGAAGATCGTGGAGGTGGACGGCGGGGAGCTCGTGACCTACTCGGGGAACTACGAGTTCTACGAGCGGGAGCGCGCCCTCCGTGAGACCCAGCGGGAGGCGGCCTGGGGTCGGCAGCAGGCGATGCTCGCCAAGGAACAGCGCTTCATCGAGCGGTTCTCGACGCATGCGTCCAAGGCGGCTCAGGTGCAGAGCCGGGTGAAGAAGCTGGAGAAGATCGAGACGATCGAGCTGCCAAAGAGGCGGAAGGCAGTCGCCTTTGACTTCCGGAGAGCCCCCCGCTCGGGCGACGACGTGGCCGCGCTGAAGGGGGTGACGAAGCGGTACGGGGCGCGGACGGTCTACGACGGCTTCGACTTCCTGATCCGGCGCGGCGAGCGCTGGTGCGTGATGGGGAAGAACGGCGCGGGGAAAACGACGCTCCTCAAGATGGTAGCCGGGGCCCTCGCGCCCGACGCCGGGACGGTGCGGCTCGGCGCCTCGCTGAAGATGGGCTACTTCGCCCAGCAGGCGCTCGAGCTCCTGGACCCCGACCTGACCGTGTGGGAGCAGATCCAGCAGGACTTCCCTCTCGAGAGCGTCGGCGCCCTCCGGAGCCTTCTCGGGGCGTTTCAGTTCTCGGGCGACGACGTCGACAAGGCGATCCGGTTCCTCTCGGGCGGCGAGAAGACTCGGCTCGTGATGGCCCGGATGCTCTTCGACCCGCCGAACTTCCTCGTCCTCGACGAGCCGACCAACCACCTCGACCTCGCGACGAAGGAGATGCTCGTCTCCTCACTCCACGACTTCGACGGGACGATGCTCTTCGTCTCGCACGATCGGTTCTTCCTGCGCGGAATGGCGAACCGGGTCCTCGAGCTGCAACCGGACGAGGGCGGAGGCCCGCACCTCTATCCCGGCACGTACGAGGAGTACGTCCAGCGGTCGGGCCACGAGGCTCCGGGCGTCCACGCCTGAGGAGGCGGGGCGTGGGACCGGGGGAAGGTCCCCGGGGGTCAGAGCCCCTGGACGATCTCTAGCCGTTTCTTCTCGTATTCCTCCGCCGTGATCAGGCCCTGCTCGCGGAGATCCTTCAACCGCTTTAGCCTTTCGGCGGCGTCTCCGGAGGCCGGGCGGGGGGAATCGGTGGTCGGCGGGGAGAGGAAAGCCCCCAGATTGAAGGTGAGCCAATTGCGGCGCTCTTGCCCGAACCACCGGTCTCCCGGGATCACGGGCGGCGGCGCGGCGCCGGCGCCGGCTAGGACGGTCAGACGTACGTGAGGGAACTCGATGCGATCCCTGGGGTCGAGACTGTAGGGCTCCGCCTTCCGATCGGTCGACTCGAGAGCTTCGAAGTTGATATTGCCCAGGACCAAATTGAACTTCCCGTCCTTCACGAAACAGATTCCGTCCGAGAGCTGCGGGGTGGTGAGGACGAGGCCCTTCTTCCTCCCGGACACCGAGAAGCGGACCCACTGGTCGGCGGTCGCCTTCCGGAGGGCGTGCGCGATCCAGGGAGCCAGCGTGGCCCGCTCGTCGTCCGTAAAGAGCGGCCCACGGTTTCGCCAAGCGAAGAGGGAGTACTCCTCGACGCCGACCGCGGCGAGGATCCGGTCGACCTGTCCCTCCGTGAGCGTTCCCGGGTGAGAGTAGCCCTGAGGAGCCTCCCTTCCATTCTGGGTCCGGTACTGCAGGGAGACCGTGTCGCGACCGCTCTTGTAAAGGTCCACCTGCCTCAGGGACGAGCTGCATCCGACAGCCAGAGCCAGCGAGGCGGCCAGCGACCCGAAACGGGCGAGACGGCGAAGGCTAAGGTCAACGGTCGTCTTCAAGGCTTTCCCCTTTTCGGCCCCGGAGTCGGCAAGGACCGGGCCTCCACGGATTCCTCCGGCTCCCCGCGCCGTCTTGCCACGGCGGCATGGGAGATACTAACGCGGCGGACGGCCCCGGCGAAGGCGGTCGGGCCACGAGGCTCCGGGCGTCCACGCCTGACGCTACCGGGGCGAACCCGGCACAATCCGGCCGGATGCCCCCCGTCCGCCGGATCCTCCATCTCGACATGGACGCGTTCTTCGCGTCGGTGGAGCAGCTCGACCGGCCGGAGCTGAGGGGAAAGCCGGTGACGGCGGGGAAGCTCCGGGCGATCGGCTGCCATCGGCTCGTGGACGTCCGCGCCATGAGCGACGGGGCGCTCCGGTCGGCGGTCGGTTCGTACGCCGACGCGATCCGGAGGTTCTCCCTCGGGATCGACGACCGTCCCGTGGTACCGGACCGGAAAGCCAAGTCGTGCGGCTGCGAGGACACCTATCCCGAGGACGTCAGGGACAAGGGGCATATCGTCGCCGAGGTGATCCGAATGGCCGGGCAGTGCACGGCGTGGCTCGAGCGAAAGCGACTCCTCGCCCGGACGGTGACACTGAAGGTCCGCTACTCGAACTTCGAGACGGTGACGCGGAGCGCCACGAAAGGGGACGGGACCCGAGACCCGGAGGAAGTGGCCGCGAGGGCGGTGGCGCTCCTCGAGCGGACCGAGGCGGGCCGTCGGCCGGTCCGGCTTGTCGGAGTTTCGGTCCACGGGCTGCGGCCGGAGGGCCAAACACCCGGCTCCGGTTAGGATTCGGGGTCTCCCGCTCGCGGGAGCATCTCCTGAAGACACCGGAGGAACGGATGACCCGTAAGACAATCCTTCAGACCCTGGTCGTTTTTTTGCTGGCGCTGCCTGTCGCGGCGACGGCGCAGGAGCCCCCCGACGATGATGCGCCGGGCCACCGCGCCAAGAGCGGGCCGCCCCTGGTCGTGGCGAAGGGGCCGTGCAAGAAGATCGAAGGGAAGCTCGAGGTGGGGATGAAGCTCTACCTGATGACGGACCATCGGCTGATCGGCGACGTGACCGTCTACCGCCCCAGCCACCTGTTCGCGGATGGAAAGTCGCGTGAGGCCGTGAAGCTGAAGCTGGCGAACGGGAAGTACACCTGGCTGCCGGCCGACACCGCGCGGAGGATCTACGTCACCCAGTAGCGCGCGGCCCGAAGGTTCGACCGCTGCGGGATGAAGCCGAGATCCGACCCGGCGGCCGACCTGCCGGATGACGTGCTGGTAGCCGGGATCCTCGACGGGCAGGAAGAGCTCTTCCCGGTCCTCGTGGCCCGGTACGAGACCCGCCTCTTCCGGTTCATCCGGCGGTACACCGGGGACTCCGAGGACGCCCGGGACGTGACGCAGGAGGTCTTCCTCAAGGTCTACTCGGCGCTAGACGACTTCGACCCGCGCTACAAGTTCTCGACCTGGCTCTTTCGGATCGGCGGGAACGCGGCGATCGATCACATCCGGAGACGGAAGGCGCGGCCGGCCTCACTCGACCTGCCCCTGAACGAGGACGGCGAGGTGCCCCAGATCGACCTCCCCGACACGCGGCCCGACCCGCTCGAGGACCTCTCCCGCGCACGGCTCCGGCAGGAGCTGGACGCGGCGATCGACCGGCTCCCGGACGACTACCGCGAGCTGATCAGCCTCCGTCACTATGGCGAGCTGCCCTACGAGGAGATCGCCGAGCTGAAGGAGATGCCCCTCGGGACCGTGAAAAACAAGCTCTTCCGGGCCCGGCAGACCCTCCGAGATCTTTTGCCGAAATCAACCGTATAAAGAGGGCGAGATGGAGCAGATGAGCCTGTCCCCCCGGACCGACCAGGACATGGAATTCCTTCTGGACCAGCTGGTTCAGGAGGAAAGTGGGGGTCTGCCGGAGGGCTTCGCGGCAAGGGTCCATGCCGCCAGGCCGTTCGCTCCATGGGAGACCCGGCAAAGGCGCCACTGGAAGATCCCAGCCGTCGTCCTTGGGCTTCTCGCCGGCTCCTCCGCGGCGCTCGGCCTGGCGCCCCTCTTCCGGCTCGGGCCGGGAACGGCGCTGGACGTCTGGGCGCACCTCCTCGCCGTCTCGCTCGTCCGGCCGGTGGTGGCCGCGGCCGATGCCGTGCCGCTCGTAGCGCGGGGTGTGTCGATGGCGTTCGGAACGTCGCCGGGCTCGCTCGGGATCCTCGGGGCCGGGGCCGTCGCGGCCCTCGTCCCGCTGCTACTTTCCCTCCTCCCCGTCCTCCGGAGACGCCGGGCCGGCAATGCCATCGGGCGGTGAACGTCGCTCCGGGCGGGCCCTCGCGGCACCACTGACGCTGCTGGCGTTCGTTCTTTCGTCGGCCTTCTCTTCGCCCCGTGCCCTTGCCGTCCCCGATCCGGCGGAGTCGGTTCCGTCCGGCACGGAGCGGAGCGGGGACCTGGTCTCCATCGGCAAGGCGCTGACCATCGCCGGGGAGGTGGACGGGGCGGTGATCGCGATCGGCGGACGGGTCACTGTGACGGGGCGCGTCCGCGGCGATCTCGTGGTCCTCGGCGGCGATGCGCTCGTTGCCGATGGCGGCCGCGTCGGCGGGGACCTGCTCGTCGTGGGAGGCAACGGCGCCACGGCCGGGAGCGGCAGCGTGGCCGGTCGCGTACGGACCGTCTCAGCGCTCGAGGCGGCGTTCCTGACCGAACTCCGGACATCGCCGCTCCAGCGGGGAGAAGTTTCGGTACTCCTCGCCGCGTTCCGCCTCCTCCTTCTGACATTCTGGCTCACTGGCGGGCTCGCGCTCCTCCGGTGGAAGCCCCGGCACGTCCAGCAAGCCGCGGGGGCGCTCCCGGCCGAGCTCGCAACGGCGGCAGGGCTAGGCGTCTCGGCCGTTCTGTCGGGCGTCCTGCTCGCTACTTTCTTTCTCGCGTTGCTGCCGGCGCCTCTGGCCATCCCCCTCGTCGGTGCGCTCTTGGCTCTCCTCGTCGCCGCCAAGCTCTTCGGCCTCGCCGCCCTCTTCGTTGCGGCGGGCCGGCGGTTCGCGCGCGGGGCGAAGAGGGGGAGCCCGCTCTTCGGGGACCCGGCAGCCCTCGCCGTCGGGCTGCTGCCGTTCGGCCTGGTGTCGCTCGTGCCAGCCGCCGGCCCCCTCGTCTGGGGGGCTGCCTCCGTCGTCGGGATCGGCCTCGCCGTCCGGACGGCGTTCGGCACTTCTGACCCGGTCCTTTCCGTCGCGAGGGCGTGACGATCTTTGAATCCGAAAAAATCAGGAGGAGCCATGAGATTACGGATGTTCGTTCTATCGCTAGGTCTGGCCGCCATGCCCCTTCGAGGCGAAGGGCCCGCGACGGCCGTGAAGTCAACGGAAGCCACGAAGACCTCGAGAGCGCTAGATCCCGCCTCGTTCGACGCGTCGGCAAAGCCGTGCGACGACTTCTACCAGCACGCTGTCGGCGGCTGGATCAAGGCGAACCCGGTCCCGGCCGACAAGGCGCGCTGGGGCGCGTTCGAGGAGCTGGCCGACCGCAACCGGCTCGTCCTGAAGTCGGTTGTCGAAGAGGCTTCGGCCAAGACCGACTGGCCGAAGGGGAGCGTCCGCCAGAAGGTGGGTGATTTCTACGCCGCCGGCCTGGACGAGGCCGCCATCGAGAAGGCGGGCCTGAAGCCGCTCGAGCCGTGGCTGAAGAAGATCGAGGCGCTCAAGGGAACCGAGGAGCTCCCGTCCTTCCTCGCGGTGTTTCATCTCAGCCGGCTCCCGTCCGGCTTTATGCTCACGGTGGCGCAGGACCAGAAGAACAGCACCCGTTACATCCCCTCGATGGGCCAGGGCGGGCTGGGGCTGCCGGACCGTGACTACTATCTCAAGGATGACGCGAAGTCGAAGGAGATCCGCGAGAAGTACCTCGCCCACGTCGCCAAGACACTCGAGCTGGCCGGCGACACGCCGGAGGCGGCGAAGGCGGAGGCCGAGAGCATCCTGGCCTTCGAGACGGCCACCGCAAAGACCTGCCGGACGCGCGTCGAGCTGCGTGACCCGGTCAAGAACTACAACCTGAGGACACTTGCGAACCTGGAGAAGGACGCTCCGGGCTTCGACTGGAAGGCCTACCTCGGGGCGCTCGGCGTCTCGCCGGCACAGGAGATGAACGTCCGGCAGCCGGAGTTCTTCAAGGCGTTTGGGGAGCGGGCCCCGAAAACGCCCCTTGCCGTCTGGAAGAGCTATCTTCGCTGGCACCTGCTTCGCTCGGCGGCCCCGTACCTGCCGAAGCGTTTCGAGCAGGAGGCGTTCGCTTTCCAGGGGACGGTCCTGAACGGAGTGCCACAGCAGG
>CALFNC010000416.1 GCA_937902605.1 uncultured Acidobacteriota bacterium
GTGTGTGCCCTTGGCGCCCCCGCCGTTGTAGGTGTCCGGGTCGAACCACCCCTCGTTGGCGAAGTTGAACGCGATCTTCTGCTCGACAGACCACCAGGTCAGCCACCCGGCGATCGGCGTGAGGACGAGACTCCCGGCGCCGATGGCGAGAGAACGGTTCCGGACCTTTCGGGGATCGGGGGGCGGGGGCCGGGTGGGAGGAACGGGATCGACATCCGCCGGCGGGGTCAGGTCGAGGACGAGGGGGCCGCCCCCGTAGAGCGACGCGGCGGATTTGCAGGGCCGCGGCGCCTCGCCGGAGCAAAGGCTCATCTCGGTCTCGCTCGCCTGGGCGGGTCCGGCCGCCAGGACGATCGCGAGACCGGCGAGGAGAACGACGCGGCGTGGGAGCCTCAGGTCGTCAGGCCTTTCTTCTTGGCGGCCCCACGGACCGTCAACATCGCTTCGCCTGAATTCTTCGCGAGGTCGTCCGCGTCCTGTCTGAACCCGCCCGCGATTTCCTCGTCGCCGAGCCCGGGGAGGTTGATCCGGACGTTCGCGAGAGCCCCCTCGACCGCCGTCTGGAGGAGGAGGGCGGCGACGAAGACATCGGACGCGGCATTCGGGTTTCCCTTCTCGGCGACCACGGGAGCGAACGAGAGTGCCCGGCAGGCGAAGGAGGCGGTCTGCATCGGGACGGTGGTCGCCAGGAAGGTGGCGGCGTCGATCGCCTTCTGCCTCGAAACCTTCTGCTCCGGGGTCTCCTTGGGCTGCTTCCTCGCGGCGATGATGGCCTCGTACGAGCGGGTGTCCTCGTCGACCAGCTCGAGCAGCCTCGCCCGGATCCCGTCCACCTGGTTCGCGACGTTCTCCATATCCTCCCACGCGTCCTTGTACTTCTCCTTCCCGAGGGTGAGACGGGCGACCATCCCGAGCAGCGCAGCCCCGGCCGCCCCCGCGGCGGCGGAGGCCGAGCCCCCCCCAGGAGCCGGAGCCTCGGAAGCGAGGGCCGACGTGAATCCGGTGACCGAGAGTTCGACGAGCTGGGTCATGGGTCTCTCCCCCTATGCGTCCCGGATCAGGGGACCCGCCGGCCGTCCCGAACGACCGGGGTCCCCGCGACAACGACGTCCGTCACGACGTTGACTCCATAGTGGTAGACGATGTGCTCGACCGAGGGTCCGTCGATCAGGACGACGTCGCCGACCTTTCCCTCCTCGAGGGAGCCGCGCTCCCCCGCGACGCCGAGAGAAGCCGCGGCATTCAGCGTCATGGCAGTGAGCGTTTCCTCGACCGTCATCCCCATCCCGAGGGTTGCGAAGAAGGCGACGGCGGGAAGGGACTCCGTGTAGGACGAGCCGGGGTTGCAGTCGGTCGCCAGCGCCACGGCGACGCCGGACTCGATCATCTCCCGCGCCGGAGCATACCGGTCCATCCTCAGGAAGGCCGACGTCCCCGGCAGGAGGACCGCCACGACTCCCGCGCGCGCCATCGCCTCGATGCCGTCGGGCCGCACGTAGAGGAGGTGGTCGGCCGAGATCGCGCCGACCTCCGCTGCGAGGTTGGCGCCCCCAAGCGGTGTCAGCTCGTCCGCATGCACCCGCGCCCGGAGGCCGCAGCCGGCCCCGGCCTCCAGCATCCGCCTCGATTCCGCGATGTCGAAGACGCCCGTCTCGCAAAAGACGTCGACGAACGACGCCCCCTTCTGGGCCAGCGCCGGCAGGATCTCTCGGCAACACTCGTCGACGTAGCGGGCCCGGAGCGCCGCCGACCCGCGGCGCTCCGGCGGGACCTCGTGCCCCGGCAACGCGGTCGCGACGACGCCGACCGGGTGCCCCGCACTGCCCGAGAAGACCGCGTGCAGCTGTTTCGTCTCGTTCGCGAGGTCGAGGCCATAGCCGGTCTTGGCCTCGCAGTAGGTCGTCCCATGCAGGAGCATCCGATCAAGCCGCGAGCGGACCAACGCCGCCAGGTCGGCCTCCGAGGCCGCGCGCGTCGTGGCCACAGTGGAGACGATCCCTCCCCCCGCCGCCGCGATCTCCGCATAAGTCCGGCCCTTGAGCCGCTCGTTGAACTCCGACTCCCTCAGGCCCGCCCAGGGGAGATGGGTATGGGGGTCGACGAAGCCGGGCAGGGCGGTCCGCCCCGACCCGTCCAGCACGCTTTCGCCCGGTGAGGGGCGGTCGCCGTACCGGCGGATGAACTCCTCATCCGGCCCCACGAACACGATGCGGCCTTTCTCAATCCGGATGGCCGCGTCCCGGAGCCGGCGAATTCGCCCCTGGTCACCGCCCGTCCGGGAACGAAGTCCGGTCGGCGTGGCGAGGGAGGCGAGACGGCGGACGGAAAGGACCTCGCCAGCCGGGGAAGAGGTCAGGCGGATTCCTCTTCGTGGCGCTTCGACCGGAGGATATGAACGGAGCCATCGAGCTCCTCCTCCTCCTTGTCGAAGTTGAGGACCTGCTGAAACATGTCCAGCATCGCCTGGAGCTTCAGGTGGAAGTTCTTCCGCTCGACCCGGAGCTCCCGGATCTTCTTCTCGGTCTCCGCCGCACGCTCCATCGCCTGGTTCATGAGGCGCTCGCCCTGCCGCTCCGCCTCGGCGATCCGCTGCTCGGCCTCCCGCTCGCTCGTGGAGCGAAGGCCTTCCGCCGACCGTTGGGCGAGAAGGAGGGTCTCCTTCAGGGTCGCCTCGGTTTCGCGGAACCGGAGGTTCTCCCCCTTCAGGCGGTCGTTCTCTCGTTCCAGCTCGTCGAGACGGCGATACAGGTCCTCGATGTCCTCCCCCATTCCCTCGAGGAACTGCGAGACCTCGGCCGTGTCGTAGCCGCGGAAACGCTTCGTGAAGGCCCGCTTGCGGATGTCGAGGGGGGTGATCGGGGATCGCACGTCTAAATTCTATCAACCCGGGCTGTCGCAGTGGCCGGGGTCAGTGAAAGCGGCCCGAATCCTCCGGGCGGACGACGCGGAATCGGCGGCGTCCCCCGAGGCCGGGACTCAATCTGCTTTGCCACCGGCCTGGACCGGACCAGCGCCCGCGGCCCCGCGTCCAGAGCCAGGAAACCGGAAGCCCCCCCAGGAGGAAGAGCAGGCGGACGGGGGAACGGCTCGCCTCGAGCTCGCCGAAGACGACGATCACGAGCGAGAGGAGGGCGAACCCCCCGCGCGTCAGCGGGAGCACGCCAAAGAACGAGACGGGGAGGCGGGGGCCGGCGAGCGCCCACGCCACAATCGTCGCCGTGAGAAGCCCGGAGATCCCGTAGCCGGGCAATGCGAACCTCGTCGGGAGAAGGACCGAGGCTCCGACGCCGAGCACGGCGGCGCAGACGGTCGCCGTCACGAGGAAGAATGCGTACCGGCGGGAGCCCCACGACGGTTCGAGCTCCGAGCCGAGGGCCCAGAAGAGGAGCAGGCCGAAGAGGAGGTTCCAGATTCCCGGAAGGACGAGGGGGTAGGTGAGGAGCCTCCAGAGCTCCAGCCGGCGGACGATCGAGATAGGGTCGGCCATGAGGAGGCCGGTCGTCGCTGGCGCGAGGAGCCCCATCAGATAACCGGCAACCGAGAGGGCCAGCGTGATTCGCGTGACCGGGGGAAGGAGCCGCCAGCCGGGGGGCCCCGCGAACCGAAGGTGCGGAAACGGGCTTCTTCCGCTCATCGCCTCAGACTAGCATCGCCCCGGACTGCCGGAGGAGCTCTTCGTCAGGGGCGCCGTGCCCCGAAGAGGGCGCTTCCGACCCGCACCAGCGTCGCCCCTTCCTCGATCGCCGCCTCGAAGTCGTCGCTCATCCCCATCGACAGCTCCGTCAGCGATTCCGCCTCCGCCAGCCTCCGCAGGGTCTGGAAGTGCGATCTCGTCTCGCCGGGAGGAGGAATGGCCATCAAGCCGCGGAGGTCGAGATTCGGGAGAGCCCGGATCTCCTCGACGAGACGCGGCAGATCGGCCGGGGCCACGCCCGCCTTGGTTGGCTCCTCCCCGAGGAGCACCTCGATGAAGACCGCGAGCCGCTTCCCGGCCGCCGCCCGGTCGAGGCGCCGGGCGAGGTCGGCCGAGTCGACGGTCTGAACCACGTCGGCGATGCGAGCGGCCCGCGCCGCCTTGTTGGACTGCACAGGCCCGATGACGTGCCGGACCCCGCCGGACGGCAGGGACGGGAACTTCGCCTCGGCTTCCTGGATCCGGTTCTCGCCGAAGTGCCTGACGCCGGCCCTCCACGCGGCGAGGAGGTCCTCCACCGGCTTTGTTTTCGTGACGGCCACCAGCGTCACCGTCTGCGGAGCGCGCCCCGCCCGGCGGGCTGACTCTGCAATCCGCCCTCGGACTTCCGCGGTCCGTGCGGCGACCTCCTCGTCCCGGGTCAAGGCGCTCCGGACCTCGCACGATCGAGGGCGGCATTCGCGAGAGCGTCCGCCTCGCGGTTCTCCTCGCGGCGGACGTGGACGACACGGAGGTCGGCGATCCGGCCCGCTCGTCGCCGGGCCTCCTCCAGGTACGGCCGGAGGTGGTCCGCCTTCATCCGGTACTCCCCGAGGAACTGCCGGACCACCAGCTGGCTATCGGCCCGGATTTCGACGCGGGCCGCGCCGCGGCCGACCGCGGCGTTGAGGGCCGCCAGGAACCCCCGCCACTCCGCGACATTGCTCGTCGTCGAACCGATCGCTTCGGAGATCCGCACCCCCGACGAGGAGAAGACGCCGAAGGCGGCCGGCCCCGGGTTCCCGCGCGAGGCCCCGTCGAAGTAAAGGACGAGGGGCACGGTACGGCCGGCCTGCGTCACACTTCCAGCCGGGCGTCCCAGTAGAGGATCCTCTTGCAGCTCTCGCAGTGGATCGTGTCTTTGGAGAGCCGGAGGTCCGAGAGGAGCTGCGGACGGAGCCGGACGTTGCAGGCGGAGCAGGCGGCGGTCTGGCTCCCGACCATCGACACACGGGCCACCGCGATCCCCGCCCGACTCTTGGCGATCCGGTCAAAGACCGAGAGGAGCTTGCGGTCGATGTGCTTGCGGAGTTCGGCGGCCTTCCTCTCGCCGGCATCGACCTCCTCGGTCAAGGCGGCCTGCTCGGCCCGCCATTCGGTCATTTGCTCCTCGTAGCCAGCCGCTTCCGCCGGGAACGAGTCATCGTGGGACTCGCTCTCCTTTCGGGCCTCGATGGCGACCTCCTCGAGCGAGAGGATCTCGTCTTCCCGCGTCCGGATCTCCTTCTTCACCGTGTCGATCTCGTTCAGGAGGGCGCCATATTCCTTGTTGGTCTTCACGGCCTTCTGCTGCGACTGGAACTTCTTCAGGCTTTCGGCGAGGTCGGCGATCTCGTCGGCCAGGACCGTCCGCCGGTCCTCCGCGCTCTTCAGCCGCGCGGTCCCCTCGTTGTGCCTTAGGAGGGCGTCCTGGAACGCCGCCTCGACGTGGACGAGGTGATCCGGGGTCCTCGCCCGTTTCTCGCTTTTGGTCCGGATCTCGAGCAGGACCTCTTGGAGCTGGTAGAGCCGGTCTAGGGGAGTGGGCGCGTTGTCGGCCAAGTCGCCTCCTGAAAAGGGAAACGGGCGCCGACCGGCGCCCGTCTGACGGGAAGATAGACCCCCGGCGACTCGGTGCGTCGCCTCGGGAGCTGGGAACCTCGTGGCACTCGGAATCTAACCTCTTCTTCCGGTGGGTCCGCCCGGATTCGAACCAGGGACCCGCCGGTTATGAGCCGGTGGCTCTAACCGCTGAGCTACGGACCCGAACGGCCGCCGCTAGCGTACCACGCCTGGCGCGGGAGGTCAGACGCTAACGTCGACGAATGGCCGGAGCTTCTTCGCCCGCGACGGATGCCGCAGCTTCCGGAGCGCCTTCGACTCGATCTGGCGAATCCGCTCGCGCGTGACGTTGAAGCTCTTGCCGACCTCTTCGAGTGTGTGCTCGGAGCCGTCGCCGACCCCGAACCGCATCCGGAGGACTTGTTCCTCGCGGGGCGTCAGCGTCTTCAGAGTCTTTCGGGCCTGCTCCTTGAGATTCGCCACGATGACCGCGTCGATCGGCGAGATCACCTGCCGGTCCTCGATGAAGTCGCCCAGGTGGCTGTCCTCTTCCTCGCCGATCGGGGTCTCGAGGGAGATCGGTTCCTGCGCTATCTTCATGATCTTCCGGACCTTCGACGCCGGCATGTCCATCCGGCGCGCGATCTCCTCCGCAGTCGGCTCCCGCCCGAGCTCCTGCACGAGCGAGCGCTGCGTGCGCGTCAGCTTGTTGATCGTCTCGATCATGTGGACGGGGATCCGGATCGTGCGGGCCTGATCGGCGATCGCGCGCGTGATCGCCTGCCTGATCCACCAGGTGGCGTAGGTCGAGAACTTGTAGCCGCGCCGGTACTCGAATTTCTCGACGGCCTTCATGAGGCCGATGTTCCCCTCCTGGATCAGGTCCAGGAATTGGAGGCCGCGGTTCGTGTACTTCTTGGCGATCGAGACCACGAGGCGGAGGTTGGCGACGATCAGCTCCTGCTTCGCCTGGTCCGCCTCCTCCTCCCCCTCCCGGATCTGCCGCAGGGTCTTCCTGATGTCCTCGTGCAGAACGCCGAACTTCTCTTCCAGCTCGTGAAGGGTCTGGCGGTACTTCGTGACGCGCCGCTTGTAGAACTCCTTCCGGACCTCGTTCTTCTCCTTCTTGAGGTTCGAGAGGTCCTGGCGGATCGTCGCCTCCGGCATCGCGAACTGCCGGTCGATGTCCTTCAGGAGCCGCATCATCCGGAGGAGCGTCGCGGGAGTGAAGTCGATCGCGTGAATCAGCCGGGCGATCTCCGCGATCCGCTTGTCGGTTGCCGGGTCGACCGCGGCCTTGCCGGAAGGGCGCGCGGCGGTTTTCGAGGTCTTCTTCGTCGCGGTCTTCTTCGCGCGCGCCGCTCTCTTCTTCTCCGCCAGCTTCCTCAGCTCGCCGTCGAGCTTGGCTATCTTCTTGAAATGCCCGAGGATGTCCTCGATTCGCTTCGCCGTGCGCGGATCGACCTCCTCGGAATCCTCCAGCGCCACGGCCACGAACTCCAGGAACCCGCGAGCGACGTTCTTGTCCTTCTTCGCCGCCTCGACGATCTTGAGGATTTCCGCCAGGACGATCCGGTTGGTCGAGAGGGCCTGGTAGATCCTCGCCTCACCCCGCTCGATCCGCCGGGCGATCTCTACCTCTCCATCTCGGTCGAGCAACTTCACGGTCCCCATCTCGCGCAGGTACATCCGGACGGGGTCGTTCGTCTTCTCGACGGTCCCGACGTCGGGAGACGCCGGTTCCGTCGTCGAGCCGGTCGTCACCGCGACCTTCTTCTGAGTCGCCTTCTCGGGGACGTCCACTACCTCGATTCCGAAGTCCCCGAACCGCACGTAGATCTCGTCCAGGTCGTCCGGCGTGTTCGCGACCTCCTCCGGCAGGCTCTGGTAGATCTCGTCATAGAGGAGGTATCCCCTCTCTTTTCCAAGGGCAATGAGGGTCCTGACTTCCGGCACCCGTTCTTCTATGCTCGCCACCCATTCACTCCCGTCCGCCCTCGGGGGGGCGGCGCCATTCCTTCCAGAGCCGATCGACCTCCTTCACCAGGAGGTTCTTCCGCTCCGAGAGTTCGTCAATTTGTCTCAGGTTTCCGGCTGCTTGAGCAGCCTGGATCTCTGTCGTGAGAAGTCGTTTGTTCTCCTCCAATAACCTTATCATTAGCCGCTGCAATGGCTTATCTATCCTCTCAAGACCCCGTCTTTCCAGGGATAGGCCTTCCCGGCCGGGAAGACCGAGGATCCACCGCTCCGCGGCGCCCTCAAGATGGGATGCAAGTTCCAAAAAATCAAGGGGTCCCGCGTCGACTGGCACCTTTCCGAGGGTGTCGAAGACCGACCGTGTCACCGTGTGCGTGAAGAGGCCTTTCGGGATCCGGCCGTAGAGGCCAGAGCTTTCCGGCCACTCAGCCATCAGAATTGCGAGGACCTTCTCCTCGGTCTCCGGCAACCTCTCGGCCCCGTCCTTCCTCTCCTCACCACCCTCTCTCCGTCTCGGGTCGCGGTTTGGTTGTGGGGACGAGGCGTGAAGGGTCCCGAGCGGAACCGACGCCAGCCTCGAGAAGGCCGACAGGAGCTCGAACCGGAGGATCTTGTCCGGGGCCGCGCCGAGGATCTCGGCCGCCTCCCGGATCCGTTCGGCCCGCACCTCCGGGTCCCCGCCCGGGGGAGGGACCCTCGCTCCGAGCGCCTCCACGAGCGGGCGCGCCGTGTCGATCGCCTCGCCGAGGGCGGAGGGCCCCTCCTCGCGCAGGAACGAATCGGGATCGTGTTCCCCCGGAAGCGCGAGAAGCCGGGAGGAGACCCCCCTCGCCGTGAGCAGGGCGAACGCCTTCAACGCGGCCGCCTGGCCCAGCGCGTCCCCGTCGTACCCGACGACGACGGTGGCTGCCTGGCGCCCGAGAAGGTCGGCCTGGGCCAGCGTCAGGGCCGTCCCCATCGAGGCGACCGCGTTCGGTCGGCCCGCCCGCTCGCACGCCACCTGGTCGAAGTAGCCCTCGACGAGGATGACCGCGTTCGCCTTCCGGATCGCCTCGCGAGCGCGGTCGAGCCCGTACAGCAGCTTCCCCTTCGAGAAGCGCCGGGTCTCCGGGGTGTTCAGGTACTTGGGCGAATCGTCGCCGAGCGCCCGGGCGCCGAAGCCGACCATCTCGCCGCGCGGATCCCGGATCTCGATCGTCAGCCGGTTCCGGAAGAGGTCGAAGACGCGTCCGCTGTCGTCGCT
>CALFNC010000417.1 GCA_937902605.1 uncultured Acidobacteriota bacterium
CGGTCGTTCTACGACCCGCCGCAGCCGAAACAATGTCGCGACTGCCACCTCCCCCCGTACGAATCAACCGAATTCGGGGCGCGCGGCGGGAAGCTGCACGACCACCTCTTCCCGGCCGCGGCGACCCACCTCGCCACGATGCGGAACGACCCCGAGGCGATGGTAGGTATCCGGAAGATTCTCGAGAAGTCGCTGTCGGTCGACATCTTCGCCGTCCGGCGCGGCGGCAAGCTCGTCCCGCTGGGACCGGAGCTGCCGGCGCTCAGGCCGGGCGAGGCGGTGGACGTCGAGGTCGTCATCCGGACGCGGACGCTGGGCCACCCATTCACGCAGGGGACCTCCGACTCGAACGAGGCGTGGGTCGCCTTCGCCGCGGCGAATGGGGAGAGGAAACTGATGGAGTCCGGGACGCTCGACGAGGCGGGGCGCCTCGACCCGGCGGCGGACCGGCTCTGGCAGCTGGTTCTGGGGCACGACGGCGAGCAAGTTGATCGGCGCCAGCCCAACGCCATCCACGTCCCGCTCTATAACAACCAGATTCCGCCCGGCGCCGACAGGGTCGTCCACTACCGGTTCACGGTCCCTAAGGACGCGATGGGGAGCGTGACTCTCAGCGCGGCCGTCAATTATCGAAAGGCCTCGCGCGACTACTCGATCTTTGTGGGCGGCCCCGACGCCCTGACGCTGCCCGTCGTGACGATCACGGCCGACTCGGTGACGCTTCCCGTGGCTTCAGCCTCAGCTTCGGCCGCGGACGCGGTTCTGGCGAAGGACGTCCAGCGGGGCAACCCCGACTGGCCCGAGAAGAGCTGGATCCGGTTCAACGACTACGGCATCGGCCTCCTCCTGCAGGGCGACCTGAAGGGAGCTTCGGCTATATTCGCGAACGTGACCGAGATGGCAGCGGACAAGCCCGATGGGCCGCTCAACCTGGCGCGAGCGAAGGTGCAGGAGGGAGACCTGCCGGGGGCGAAGGCGGCCCTCGCCGAGGCGGAGAGGCGGAAGCCGGGCTGGGCGAAGACCGCCTTCTTCCGGGCGATCGTCTCGAAGGAGGAGGGACGCGTCGACGACGCCATGGCCGACCTCCAGCTCGTCGAGAAGAAGTTCCCGAAGGATCGGAACGTCCTGAACCAGATGGCCCGGCTCCTCTATGTGGAGGGGAAGTACGCCGACGCGCTCCCCTTTATCGACCGCGTTCTCGACATCGACGGCGAGGACCTGACGGCCCACTACAACGCGATGCTCTGCCTCAAGGCGGTGGGGCGCACCCAGGAAGCCGCGGCCGAAGAGAAGTGGTACCGCTACTTCAAGGACGACGAGCAGGCCCGGTCGCTGGCCGTCGCGTTCCGGCAGAAAAACCCGATCGCCAACCGCGAGTCGCAGCCGGTTCACGTCCACGACGACCCGTTCCCGCCGAGGAGATCGGAAGAGCGTCGTGTAGGGA
>CALFNC010000418.1 GCA_937902605.1 uncultured Acidobacteriota bacterium
CGGTCGGAAGCGCCCCGACCTTGATCCGGGTCGGCAACCCGAAGCGGAGCTTGCCGACGTCGATCTCGTCCACCGTCCCCTTGAAGATCAGGTCCGACATGTAGGCGATCGTCGCCAGCTCCGTGCCCGGCTGGTACGACGTGAGCGGGACGACCGGGTCGCCCGGGTTGACGGTCCGCGTCAGGATGGTCCCGGCCGCGGGCGCGCGGATGATCGAGTCGAAGCCGGAGACCGCCGTCGTCAGCTTCCCGTTCCGGGTCACCGCTCGATTCTGCTCGGCCTTCATCAGAGCGACCCGGGCCAGCTCGAACGACTCGCGCTTCGAGTCGACGTCAGATTTCGGGGCGATCCCCTGACGGGACAGCTCGCGGTAGCGCTCGAAGTCGATCTTCGCCCGCTCGAACGTCGCCTTCGCCGACTCCACCTGCCGGTCGCCTCCGTCACCTCCAGCGGGGTCGGGTCGGGGGCGATCTCGAAGAGCGGGTCGCCGGCCCGAACCCGGTCGCCAACCTGCATCCGGCAGGTCTTCACGATTCCCGAGATCTTCGATTTCACCGAAAACTTCTGCCGGGGCTGTATCTGGCCGACCGCGAGGGCCTTCTCGGTGATCGACCCGACCTCCGCCGCCACCAGCTTGAAGTCTCCGTCCCCCTTCTTCCCGGAGCTGGCCCAGGCGTACACGACCGTCGCCGCGACCGCGAGGACTGCCAGCCCGATCAAGACCTTGAAGAGCTTGCCCATCTGAAACCTCCCCGGGGGCGAACCCGGCCCCTTTGCAGCTGCCGCAGGTAGGGGTCAGCCCCGATTTGAACCGTCGTTCCCAGTTACGAAGATGCCTCCCGCAAGGTTCCGCGCCCGGGAACGGAAAACGCTATGGAGATGAACTTTCGCCGGGGCCCCGCCGTATCTCCGGAGCGAAGGATTCCTTCGTGGGAATCCAAGGAGGTGCGTCAATGCTCGAATCCCGGTTCGTCCGGCTCACCCGCGGCATGGCCGTGGCGGGTCTCCTGGCGGTCACGGCCGCTCTCGCCCTGCCCGTTCCCGCCCTGGCGGAGCTTCCGCCGCTGATCCCACGCGACATCCTGTTCGGAAACCCCGAGCGGACGAGCCCGCAGATCTCCCCCGACGGCAAGAGGCTCGCGTGGCTCGCCCCCGACAAGAAGAACGTCCTGCAGGTCTGGGTAAAGACGATCGGCAAGGACGACGACAAGATGGTCACGACCGACAAGAAGCGCGGCATCAGGCAGTACTTCTGGACCGAGGGGAGCAAGGTCCTCGTCTACGCCCAGGACCTGGATGGCGACGAGAACTTCCATCTCTACGGGTCGGACCTCGAGAGCGGAAACGTCCGCGACTACACACCGTTTCAGGGCGTCCGCGCCGGGATTGAAGTGACAGATCCGGCCTTCCCCGACGAGATGCTCGTCTCGATGAACCTTCGCGACCGCCGGTTGATGGACGTCCACCGGATCACGCTCTCGACCGGGGCCGTGAAGCTGGACACCGAGAACCCCGGCGACGTCGCCGGCTGGGGCACCGACGCCAAGTTCCAGGTCCGGGCCGCACAGGTGAAGACCCCCGACGGAGGGACAGAGATCCGGATCCGCGACGACGCGAAGTCGCCCTGGAAGAGCTGGCTGAAGGTCGGGCCGGCGGAGATCCTGGATTTCATCGACTTCACGGCCGATGGCAAGTCGGCGTACCTCGAGTCGTCGATCGGCCGGGACACGGCGGCGGTCCTCGAGAAGAACATCGCCTCCGGAACCGAAAAGGTCATCGCCTCCTCCCTCGAGGTGGACGCCGGGGGCTTCCTGATCCACCCGAAAAAGCACGTGATCCAGGCAGTCGCCTTCTCCCCCGGCCGCACCACATGGACCGTCCTCGACCCGTCAGTGAAGGCTGACTTCGAGGGGATTGCGAAGCTCTCCGACGGCGACTTCCGGGTCTACAACCGGGACGACGCCGACGCCACATGGCTCGTCGGCTTCACCCGCGACAAGGGGCCGGTCCGGTTCTACAGCTGGGACCGGAAGGGACAGAAGGGGACGTTTCTCTTCGTCCACCAGCCGAAGCTCGACGGGCTCGCCCTGGCCGAGATGAAGGCGGTGAAGATCCAGGCGCGCGACGGCCTGACCCTCAACGCGTACCTCACGCTCCCGGTCGGGGTCCCGTCGAAGAACCTCCCGATGGTCCTCTTCGTCCACGGCGGGCCATGGGGGCGGGACGGCTGGGGCTACAGCCCCTACGCCCAGTGGTTCGCGAACAGGGGCTACGCCTGCCTCCAGGTCAACTTCCGGGGCTCCACCGGCTACGGGAAAGGCTTCCTGAACGCCGGGAACAAGCAGTGGGGCCTGAAGATGCACGACGACCTGATCGACGCCGTGAACTGGGCCGTGAAAGAAGGGATCGCCGATGCGAAGCGGGTCGCCATCATGGGCGGCTCCTACGGCGGCTACTCGGCGTTGGCCGGTGTCACGTTCACGCCGGAGGTCTTCGCCTGCTCCGTCGACATCGTCGGCCCGTCGAACCTCAAGACGCTGATCGCGTCGATCCCGCCCTACTGGAAGCCGATGCGCGCCGAGTTCGACGTCCGGATGGGGAATGTCGACGACCCGAAGGACGCCGAGCTGATCAAGGCCGCCTCGCCCCTATTCAAGGCCGACAAGATCGTCCGCCCGCTCCTGATCGGGCAGGGGGCGAACGACCCGCGCGTGAACCAAAAAGAGTCGGAGCAGATCGTCGAGGCGATCGAGAAGAACAAGGGCGTCGTGACCTACGTCCTCTACTCGGACGAAGGACACGGCTTCGCGCGCCCCGAGAACCGAATCGACTTCAACGCCCGCGCCGAGGCGTTCCTCGCGAAATACCTTGGAGGCCGGTCCGAGCCGCTCGAGGGCGACAAGGTCCCCGGCTCCACCGCCGTCGTGAAGGTGGTTGGGGGAAAGTAGCCCCGCCCCTCACGCTCCCAGGCTACGAGCCCCGGCGAGCGCCGGGGCTCAGGCCACCCGGACCTTCAGGATCGGAAGCTCCTCCTCGGCGGCCGCGAGGGTCTTCTCCTCGACCACCGCCTTCTGGATCAACCCTTTCTCGTCCGCGAGGACGAGGACCATCCCGGGCTCGATCTCATCGAAGCCGGCCTCGAAGACCGACTCGTCCGGGTTCTTGACGATCACGGCGGCGATGATCACTTCCGTCGACGCACCGGATGCCAGATCGGAAGAGCACACGTCTGAACTCCAGTCACGCCAATATCTCG
>CALFNC010000419.1 GCA_937902605.1 uncultured Acidobacteriota bacterium
GGCATACGAGATATTGGCGTGACTGGAGTTCAGACGTGTGCTCTTCCGATCTACCCGGGCGTCTGCCAGGACACGTCGCGGCTCCCGGCCCCGGCGCGGAGGGAGGTTGTGACGGCTCCGACCTCGGGGATCGTCTCGCGCATGGCGACCCGCGAGCTGGGCCTCCTGTCGATCGAGATCGGCTGCGGCCGGTCGAAGAGGGACGACGTCGTGGACCCGGCGTCCGGCTTTCGCGTGAAGAAGAAGACCGGTCAGGCCGTGGCGAAGGGGGAGCCGCTAATTGAGATCGAGTACGGCCCCAGTGTGTCTGTCACGCCGCCCTCCGGTTTCGCCGAGCGGGTCGCCGCCTGCTTCCGGATCGGTGACCAAGAGGAAACCCGTGAGGTGCTGCCGTTCGTAGTCGAGACGCTGTGAGGGGGCTCGGCCGTCGATTCGGCTTGACAGAGACCGTCCCGCCTCCTAGGCTCCGCGCGATGACGACCCCGTTCACCCGAAAGCGGAAGACCGCCACGACTAAGACGACGCCGAGAGGCGGGCGAGCGAGTGGTCCTCCGGTCGAGAACGGCTAAGTCGGAACCGATCGGGAACGAAAAGGAAGCTCAAGCCCGCCGGCGACGGCGGGCTTTCTCGTATGGGCCCGTGGACGCCGCCAGGGAACGAAAGGACGGATCGAGATGGCCCCAGAACCGAAGTCGCACTCCAGGGAAACGAAGATCCCCGTGGCCGTGCTCGGTGCGACCGGCGCCGTCGGGCAGCGGATGATCCAGCTACTGGAAGGGCACCCCCTCCTCCGGATTGCGGAGGTAGCGGCGTCCGAGCGCTCGGCGGGAAAGCGGTACGTCGAGGCGACGCGGTGGATCCTCCCCGGGGACATCCCGGCCGACGTGCGGAACATGGTGGTCACGGGGGTCGAGCACGAGCTGTCGTCCCCGCTCGTCCTCTCGGCACTCGACGCCGCCGTGGCCGACACGGTGGAGCCGCTCCAGGCGGGCCGGGGGAAGCTGGTTGTCTCGAACACGAAGTCGTTCCGGATGCGGGACGACGTTCCGCTCCTCATTCCCGAGGTCAACGCCGACCACCTTGCCCTCCTCGACGGGCAAAAGTGGCCCGTGGCCGGAGGGGGGATCGTCACGAACCCGAACTGCGTCGTCGTCGGCCTCGCGATGGCGCTGGCGCCGCTCTACCGGGACTTCGGCCTGGAGGCGGTCACCGTCACCACGCTCCAGGCGCTGTCGGGCGCCGGGTATCCGGGTGTCCCCTCGCTCGATGCCCAGGGAAACGTCATCCCGTTCATCGAGGGCGAGGAGGAGAAGATCGAGAAGGAGCCCAAGAAGATCCTCGGCTTGCTCGTCGACGGGAAGGTGGCGGACGCACGGTTCGCGATCTCGGTCTCGGTCAACCGCGTGGCGGTGCGGGACGGGCACACCGAGTCGGTCTTCGTGAAGCTGGGCCGGCGGGCCACGCTCGAGGAGATCCGGGCGTCGCTGGAAGGATTCACCGGTGAGCCGCAGCGCCTGGGCCTCGCCTCGGCCCCGCTCCGGCCGATCGTCGTACGCGACGAGAAGGACCGGCCTCAGCCGATCCGCGACGTGGAGGCGGGGGCCGGGATGACCGTGACCGTCGGGCGCCTCAGGAAGGACCCGGTCTACGACGCCCGCTTCACGCTTCTCGTCCACAATACCGTCCGGGGCGCGGCGGGGGCGGCGATCCTGAACGCCGAGCTCCTCGCGGCGACCGGGCGCCTCCGAAGGAGCTGAGTCGTGCTAGTCATGAAATTCGGCGGCAGCTCGGTCGCCGACGGGGAGCGGATCCTGCACGTCGCAGACCTCGTGGGGCAGCACGCCTCCGACCCGGCGCTCGCCGTCGTCTCCGCGATGGGGGGCGTGACGGATGCCCTCCTCGCCCTCTCGAAGGCGGCACGGGAGGGCGAGCAAGCGGCAGCCGACCGGGCGCTTGCCGAGCTGAGCGCGCGCCATCAGGCTGCGGTCGACGCGATGGGGCTCCCCGCCGGACCGGCGGCGACGTGCCGGGAAGAGATCTCCAAGGAGCTGTGGCGCCTCGGTCAGCTCGCAACCGGCGTGGCGCTCCTCGGGGAGCTCTCGCCGCGCACCTCGGACGCCATCGCTGCGGCCGGCGAGCTCCTTTCGGCCACTCTGCTGACGGAGGCGCTTCGGAAGCGGGGAACGCGTGCCGTGAAGATCGACCCGCGGGAGCTGATGGCGACGGACGCCACGTACGGCGCGGCCGCCCCCGACGAGGCTGCGATCTCGTCCCGCCTGTTCGAGAAAGTGCTGCCGGAGCGGGCGGCTGGCCGGACCGTCGTCACCGGGGGCTTCGTCGGCGCCGCGCCGGACGGTTCGATCACGACGCTGGGGCGGGGAGGGTCCGATTTCTCGGCGGCCCTCTTCGGTGCCGGGCTCCGCGACGCGGGGGTGCCGGTTGAGGCGATCGAGATCTGGACCGACGTCGACGGGATCCTCACCGCCGACCCGCGGGTGGTGCCCGACGCCCGGTTGATCCCGGAGGTGAGCGCGGACGAGGCGGCGGAGCTGGCGTTCTTCGGGGCGAAGGTCCTCCACCCGGCGACGATCCGGCCCGCCGTGACGCGCGGGATCCCGGTCGTCGTCCGGAACACGTTCAGCCCCGAAGTGGCCGGCACGGTCGTCCGGGCCGATGTCGCGGGGCACGGCGTCCGTGCGCTCGCCGCGCGCAAGGGGGTGGCGGCGCTCTTCATCGGGAACCCCCGGATGCTCCTGGCCCACGGGTACGCCGCCCGTGTCTTCGGCGTTTTCGAGGCGCACGGCGTCCCGGTCGACGTCATTGCCACGAGCGAGGTCTCGATCTCGACGACGGTGGACGAGAAGGCGCCGATCGAGGCGATCGTCCGCGACCTGTCGAAATTTGCCGAGGTCCAGGTCCTGCGCCACCTCGCGGTCGTCTCGGTGGTCGGGAAGGGGCTGCGGACGACGCCCGGCGTGGCAGCCCGCATCTTCTCGGCCCTCGGTGACGTGAACGCCGTGATGATCTCGCAGGGAGCCTCCGACACGAACGTCACCTTCGTCGTGTCGGCCGACCAGGCGGCCAACGCCCTGCGCCGCCTGCACGCGGCATTCTTCGGGGAGGCCGCCTGGTGAGGGCGCTCCTCGTGGGCCCCGGGAAGATGGGGAAGGCGATCGCGTCGATCCTCGCGTTGAAGGGGCACGCGGTCGTCCGAGAAATCGACGTCGGCGAAACATTGACCGAGGCGGACCGCGCGGCGGCCGACGTGGCGTTCGAGTTCACCGAGCCGGCGGCGGCTGAAGGGTCCGTCACGGCGCTCCTGCTGCTCGGGATTCCGGTCGTGTCCGGCACGACGGGCTGGGACCCGTCGGCGGCGCGCCGGCTGGCCCTCGCGAAGCGAGGCGCCTTCCTCCACTCGGCGAACTT
>CALFNC010000420.1 GCA_937902605.1 uncultured Acidobacteriota bacterium
CGAGTTGAGCGCGGTATCGGCCCCGATCGACAGCTCGGTCCCCGGGAGGTTGTTCTCGATCGTGGCGGGGAGGCAGACGATCGGAATCCTGAGGGCGGGGTGGGCGCCCTGGGCCTCTAGGAGCGCGTGGGCGCCGACGTAGGCCGTCCAGCCGCCAATGACGAGGAGCCCCTCGACCTGGTGCCGGCTGAGATGCTGGGCGATGGCGTCGATCTCGTCGCCCGTCGGAACCTTCCGGTTCGTCCCGAGTCCGGCGCCCCCCTGGGAGACCCAGCCGTGAACGCTCATCCAGTCGAGGTCGAAGAGGTCTCCCTGAGCCAGGCCCACGAAGCCGTTTCGGACCCCCAGGACCGTGTGGCCGGCGTCGAGGCCGAGCCGGACGGCGGTCCGGACGGCGGCGTTCATCCCGGGGGCTGGCGCCCCGGCGTTCATCACGGCGAGGCGAAGACGCCGAATGCCGGGGGCCGGCGGGTGGGGGAGTGCCCGGACCATCGTCCGATGGACGCGGAAGGTGCTCCGGAAGCCGGAGCCCCGCAGGTCCATCGCCCGCTCGAAGTCCTTGGCCGCGATCGCCTCGGAGATGTCGCGATTCGTCCGGACGTTCTCCATCAACGGCGACCGGGTGATCCGGTTGTCGCGCTGGCCGATCAGGCTCGGCGGGTCGTCGGGGGTGGATGCGAGCAGCTCGTCGACCGCCGCAACGCCGAGGAGCGTCCCCATGACGCGGTCGAAGGCGCTAGGCGCCCCGCCGCGCTGGACGTGGCCGAGGACGGTGACGCGGGCCTCCAGCCCGAGTCGCTCCTGCAGGACCTGCCGCACCCGCTCGGAGCTGATCGGGACGCCGTTCCGGTCGCGCGCCCCCTCCGCCACGATGACGGTCGAATGGCGCCGGCCCGCCTTGCGCCCCTCGTCGAGGACGGTGCACATCCGCTCTTCCCAGCTCTCGACGTCCGGCGGGGACTCGGGGATCAGGACCCAGCTGGCGCCGGTGGCCAGCGCGCTCGTCAGGGCGAGGTAGCCGCAATCGCGCCCCATCACCTCGACGATGAACGTCCGCTGGTGGCTCGCAGCGGAGGAGGAGAGGGCGTCGATCGCCTCGACGATCCGGTGGAGCGCCGTGTCGGCGCCGATCGTCATGTCGGTGCCGGCCATGTCGTTGTCGATCGACCCGACCAAGCCGACGATCACGAGCCGCGGTACGCTGCGGGTCTGCTCGGTGGTCAGCTCGCCGGCCTTCACGAGGTCGGAAAGGTAGCCCGGCCATTCCCGCCGGAACGTGTCGGCGCCGGTCAGCGTCCCATCGCCACCGATGACGATCAGCCCATCGATCCGCTCGCGGACGAGATTGCGGGCGGCCTGGAGGCGTCCCTCGCGCGTCCGGAACGCCGCTGACCGCGCCGACCCGATTACGGTGCCGCCCTGGTGGAGGATCCCGCCGACCGAATCCCAGGTCATCTTCCGGAACTTCTCGCCCCCTTCGACGAGCCCCTGCAGGCCCTCGGTGATGGCGAAGATCTCGAGCCCTTTGTCGAGCGCCGCGCGGACGGCGGAGCGGACCACGGCGTTCATCCCCGAGGCGTCCCCTCCGCTCGTCAGGATCCCGAGCCGTCTCGGGCGCTGGCTGCTCATCTCATTCCCTCAGCGCTGGATTGTACGAGGAGGCGGCGGAGACGGCCGGGGGGAGGGAGTAGACCCGGCGCGGCCGAGGAGGGTCCGCCCGCTCCGGTCGCAGCGCTCGTTCCCGGCGTCTCCCCGGGCATCGGGGCGAGACTAGCCCAAGTCGGGCCGAGCCGCGTTCCGGTTGCGAGCATCCCAACGCGAGTCTGGCGAGAAGCGCGCGACCGGCTCCTTCATCTTCTCGCCCGCGAGCGCGGTCGCCTTCTTCTCGCCGGAGAGCGGAAGCACCCAGACCCCCCCTTCTCTACCACCCGTTAAGTCCATCAGCGTGAAGACCAGGAAGCGCCCGTCTCGGGAGCAATCGCTTGGCCACACCCACGCCTCCGAGTGCAAGACCTGCTTCTCCCCTCCGGAGCCGCTCGCTGGCTTGACGTAGAGATCGCCACGGCCCTTCCGGTTCGAAGAGAAGTAGACACGGCTTCCGTCCGGCGACCGCCCTGTAGACCTCGCCCAGCCCCCCGCGCCGAGCGGCGCGAGGATTTCGTACGGGCCGAGGCGGGCGCCGGGTTGCAGCGTCACCGCGCGCCCTCCACGACGAAGAGTTGCGACGTCATCCGGGCATAATCGTATGCATAGGACCTGGTGTCGTCCGTCAGGTCGGCCCCCGAGCCATAGAGGATGCCGGTCCTGTCGGCGGGGGGGACCTCGCGAATGAGCTCGCGCCGACCAGAAGCGAGGTCCAGCCTCTCGAGGCGGAACGGCAAGATCGTGCCACGGAAGGTGTAGAGCGTGCGGCCGTCCGCGCTCCATCGGATGACCTCGTCGTCCGAGGTCAGCCCGGGCACTTCCCGAGGTGTCCCTCCCCCGACGCGCTGGATGGAGGAGGTTCCAGCTGCTGTCGCATAGACGATCTGCAGGCCATCCGCCGAGACCGCACCTCTCGTCGAACCCACCGGCGTGACCGGCCGCGGCAGGCCACCCGAGAGGTCCTGCGCATAGCACCGGGCGGCGCTGCCGGCCTCGTTGCCGCAAACCAGGACGCTCTTTCCGTCCGGGAACCAGGCGGCGAATTGGTACGCCTCCAGATTGCCTCGCGGGAGGCGCCGTGGCTCCCCGGGACCGGTCGGGTAGATGACGAGCTGCGGCGGCGTGTAGATGATGGCGAGGGCCCACTTTCCGTCTGGTGATATGCCCCAGACATCCCCTTCTCCGAGGCGCACGACCGGACCGCCGTCGGTCTTCCGGAGGCAGACCATGTAGTTCGAGCCGGCGGCGGCGGACTCGTCACCGAAGAGCAGGCTGCTTCCATCACGCGAAAGAAACGGGCGCGCGGAGTTGTCCAGCCAGGAGACGTCCCGCTCGGCGCTCGCCCCCGGAGCCAGGACGGAGATCCAGATCGGAAGAGCACACGTCTGAACTCCAGTCACGCCAATATCTCGTATGCCG
>CALFNC010000421.1 GCA_937902605.1 uncultured Acidobacteriota bacterium
GGAAGGCCTCGCCGTTGGGGAGGGCCCGGCGCCGGATGGGGTGACCCGGATCGAGCGGGCCGCGCTCCTGGCCCTTGGCGCCGCGGCCACCGGCTCTCTGCGCGACGGCCTGTCGCTCCTCGACCAGGTGGTGTCGCGTTCGGAGGCCGTGGTGACGGCCGCCGACGTCGCGTCGCTCCTCGGGGCTCCCGACCGGACGGTCCTGGCCGCCCTCCTGGCGTCGATCCTCTCCGGCGACCGCGCCGCGGTCCTGGCCGGGTCCGAGAAGCTGGAGTTGGCCGGGAGCGACCCGCGGGCGACGCTCCGGGACCTGACCGCGCTCGTTCGCGGGACGGTCCGTCTCTCGGCCGACCCGTCGTCCCCGCCGCCGTCGGGCCTCTCGGAGGAAGGAATCGCGAGGGTGGTCGAGTTCTCCAAGGTGACGCCCTATCCCACCCTTCTTCGCCTGCTGACGATCCTGACGGAGTCCGATGGCACCCTCCGCCGTTCCGACGTCCCGGCCCTCGCGCTCGAGGTCCTCCTGCTGCGGCTGACGGAGCTCCCGAATCTCGTCCCGATCGAGGACATCCTCTCGGGCCGCGTGTCCATCCCGGCTGCGGCCAGGCCCTCCGCTGCCCCTTCGGTGCCGGCCTCGGCCTCGCCGTCCCACAGCCTGGCGCCGGCTCCGAGGCGAGCGGCGGTCGCGAAAGGCGACGAGGAGACGCCGCGGTTCGTCGGACTGACTCCGTTGTCGATCGAGCCCGATCCGCTTCCATCGCCCGACCCCGCGGCCGCGTTCCGGGAGCAGGTCGAGAAGCGGAACAGCGCGCTGGCCGCGGCTCTCGAGGAGTCGATGATCCGGCTGGAAGGGAAGACGGTCCACATCCTCCTCGATCCGCCCAACCCCGTCCTCGAACGACGGCTCGCCGAGCCCCTGGTTCGCAAGTCGCTCGAGGAAGCGGCCGCGGCCGTGATGGGGCGTGGCGCGTCGGTCGTGGTGGAGGGAGCCGTCCCATCCGGCGGCGACCTCGCCGCGGCGGCGGCGGCCGCCGACCCGAAGGGGCTCGAGAAGGAGAACCTGAGGAAGCGGGCTGCGAGCGACGAGCGGGTTCAGAAGGTGCTGGACCTCCTCGGCGGCCAGATCGTCGACGTCCGGAAGGACGAAGGGGAGCGATGAAGCCCCTGGGTCCGTCGCTTCCGGCGTTCGGGAGGCTCCTAGCGTCCCTCGAACGGCTCCCCGGCGTCGGGCCGAAGAGCGCCCGGCGCCTCGCGCATCATCTGCTCGCGGCGCCCCCTGCGAAAGTCGAGGAGCTGCTGGAGGCGGTTCGCTCCTGCCGCGAGCGGACGTTCTCCTGCTCGATCTGCCATGCGCTGACGGAGGTCGACCCTTGCCCGGTCTGCACCGACCCGGCGCGGGACGTGCGGCTCCTGGCCGTCGTCGAGGCCTCTTCCGACGTCGAGGTGCTCGAGAGGACCAGGGAGTTCCGGGGGCGGTACCACGTCCTCGGAGGCGCCCTCTCACCGCTGAAAGGGGTGGGCCCCGACGAGCTTTACGTGTCCGACCTCGTGGAGCGGGCGGGAGGCGTCGAGGAGGTGATCCTGGCAACCAACCCGAACGTGGAGGGTGAGGCGACCGCCCTTTACCTCGCGCGGCGGCTGAAGCCTCTGGGGATCCGGGTGACCCGTCTCGGGTTCGGGCTCCCGGTCGGGGCGGCGATCGAGTTTGCCGACGAAGTGACGCTTTCGCGGTCCCTCGCGGGGCGCCGGGAGGTCTGAGCCGCCTCAGGCGCCGACAGGCTCGACCTGGTCGAATTCCGGTTACACTAGAACCCTCCAAGTGACGCGATGACTGATTTCCTGCTGTTCGACGAGGAATTCCATCTGATCAAGGACGTGATCTCGCGTCTGAAGACAGACGCCCAGGCCAAGGTGGTCTTCATCGTCGACAAGAACGGCCAGCAGATCGCGGCCCAAGGGGACCTGGAGTCCCTCGACACGACGTCTCTCGCCTCGCTGACGGCCGGGAACGTCGCGGCGACGGACGGGCTGGCAAAGCTGATCGGCGAGAAGGAGTTTCCGGTCCTGTTCCACGAGGGGGAGCGAGACAACGTCTACATCGCCATCGTGGGCCAGCGCGTGATCCTGGTCGTCATCTTCGACGAGCGCTCGTCGCTGGGACTGGTGAGGCTTCGGGTGAGGAAAGCCACGCAGGACCTGGAGAAGATCTTCATCACGATCCAGAAGAAAATCGAGACGGAGAAGGATCGGAAGGACCTCGACTCTCCGTTCGCGGAGATCACCGACGAGGATATCGACAGCTTGTTCCGGGAATAGGAGAGGACGACAGCCCGTATGGATAGAGCTCCCGACGCCCTGAGAGAAGTCCCCCCCCTTGGGCGGGGACGTGTCTGAGGGTGCCCACGCGATGACGTTCATCAACTACGCGGCCCGGGAAATAAACTGCAAGATCGTCTTCTACGGTCCGGGCCTCTGCGGGAAAACCACGAACCTCCAGTACATCTATGACCGGACGAACCCGTCGGCGAGGGGGAAGCTCATCTCCCTGGCGACGGAGACCGACCGGACGCTCTTCTTCGACTTCCTCCCTCTCGACCTCGGGACCGTCCGCGGCTTCAAGACCCGCTTCCACCTTTACACAGTCCCGGGCCAGGTCTTCTACGACGCGAGCCGGAAGCTGATCCTCAAGGGGGTCGACGGGGTCGTGTTCGTGGCGGACTCCCAGGAAGCGCGGATGGACGCCAACCTGGAGTCGATGCAGAACCTCGAGAGGAACCTCAAGGATCACGGCTTTGACCTGGCCACCATCCCCTACGTCCTCCAGCTCAACAAGCGGGATCTGCCCACAGCGGTGAGCGTCGACGAGATGTTCCGCCAGCTGAACTTCAAGGGGGAGCCGACGTTTGAGGCCTGCGCGCCGCGGGGGACCGGCGTCTTCGACACCCTCAAGGCGGTGGCGAAGCAGGTCCTCATGGAGCTGCGGAAGAAGTAGGTGCCCCGGCCCAGGGGCCGAGCCTATTCCTCGGGTAGCTCCTTCTCGTCGGACTCGGTCCGGACCGCGCCGGGGAGGGCGAACTCCATCACCATGTCGGCCAGCTTCTCGGAGAAGGACGGCCTGGAGAGGACCCGGTCGCACCCCGACGCCTCGGCCTTCAGCTTGATGTCCTTGCGAACCTGCTCGTAATATCCGATGACCGGGATTCGCCTCGTCTTCGCTCCGGCCTTCAGGGCCGCGATCGCGGTGAAAGGCTCCCTCCTGAGGGAAAGGTCGACGATAACGAGCTGGACGGCGTCAGAATCGGCCGCCTTGGCCAGGTCTTCCGGGTTGGTGACGAAGAGCGCGCTCGCCTGGGCCGATTTCAACGCCTGCTCGATCTTCGTCCGCCAGAACGGGTCGTCCACGAGAACGAGGACGTTTCGGTTCATGGGTTCTCCTTGGTTAGACAGCTCCCGAGCGGACACGGGCGATAGGAGTTTTGCCGGGAAGCTAGAAGAGTATACCGCCGCGCCCGGTCCGTTCCCTATTTGAATAGGGGCAGGAGAGTTGTCTCGAGACGCCGAAAGAGGGCCGAGGTGGCCTCCACGTCCCGCCGGCAGTACTCCAGGATCTCCATCAGCCGCCCCTCCCGGTACGCCTCGCCGACGGCGTGGCCGTGCATCTCGGCCGTCTTGGGAGAAGGGATCCCGAACGTGACGCACGCGGCGTGGAGCGTGGGGACCATCGGCGCCCGGATCGCCCCGTGGAACGTCAGGACCTCCAGCAGGTCGAGGTGCTCGGCCACGGAGAATCGGTACCCCGAGAGGTTCCGGGACGGCCGGATGCCGTGGGCGGCGCTCCGGACCGAGAGGAACGGGCCGTCGAAGCTGCGGCCGTTGAAGGTGACGACGCGGTCGAACCGGGAGAGGGTCTCCCAGAACTCGGCCAGCATGCCGGCCTCGATACGCCCGATCCGCTCGAAGAGGCCATCCGGCGACCGGGACTCCTCGGGCGTCGGGGATTCGTACCAGACCTTTCCCTGCCCGGTATCGGGGTTCTGCATCGCGATGACGACGACGCGGGAGGCGTAGGGGGAAAGGGACCGCCACTCCTTCCGCGTCCGGTAGTCGTCGCCGTCCTGAGCCCCCCGCGTGAGGGACTCGCGCAGCATCGGGTCGAGCTCGAGCCAGGGGAGCCCGACGGTCTCGATGTCGAAGACGACGGTCTTCATCGCGGACCCGGGACTGCCTTCCCGGGAACGGGGACCGGAGCAGTTGGCGTGGGAGTAGGCGACGGAGAGACGGTCCCCGGGCCGACCAGCGGGCTGAAGAAGACCCCGCCCCCGGGGCCGCGGCTGAGCGTCGCGGGCGAGACCGCCCCCAGTCGGGCCGAAAGCCATTCGAGCGCCTCCCGCCGAGCCTCGCGGTTCTCGGCGAGCAGGTAGAGGATGTGGGCCGCGCCGGGGAAGAGGATCAGCTTCTTCGTGCCCTCGCCTTCCGCATCCAGCTCCTTTGCCGACGCCTCTCGGCCGGGGTCCTGGACGGAGGCGAGGACGAGGGTCTTCCGGGGCTGGTAAGGCAGGGTTCCGGCCAGCGCGTGAAGGTTCGCCACGTTCGCAGAGACAGCCACAGCCGCGTCAGCCCACCCGTTCGCGGTGGCCAGCACCGCGAGGTTCGCCCCGGTGGAAAGGCCGATCGCGCCGATCGCGGGGCTCCTCTCTCGGAGCCAGTCGAGGGCGGCTTTCGCATCGCGCGGGAAGCTCCTCGGGTCGCGCAGGAATCGGGGGGATGGGTAGACCGTCTCCCCGCCTTGCTTCCGGGTGGACTCCCCGTGCCCGCGGAGGTCGATGGCGAGGGTCGCGAGGCCGTGGACGAGGAAGTCGTGCGCCAGGACATCCCACTCCCGCCGCTCGCGGGAAAAGTCGTGAATGAGGAGGACGGGGGGGGCCTTCGGAACCCCCGG
>CALFNC010000422.1 GCA_937902605.1 uncultured Acidobacteriota bacterium
TTCCGATCTGTTCGCGATTTGGTTCGCCCTGCTGCCCGGTAGTAGACGAGGCAGCTTCCGATCCCGGCCAGCAGGGCGAACCAAATCGCGAACGTACCCGGAGCGAATCCGATTGAGAGTGCTCTATCCATTTCGGGAGTCCCTTCAGGAGATGCCGTGGGATTGACGATGCGGGCCGGGGGAGGAATCAGAACCTAAGCGTTCGATTTTTTCCCGTACTGCTTCTCGGTTTCCTCACCCTGGTACTTGGAGGGACATTTCACGAGGAGCTTCTCGGCCACGAAGGCGTCCTTCTGATACTTGCCGATCGCGACGATGGAGATGGCGTCCTCGAAGTTCGCAGGCTTGACGTCCGAGTAGACGACCGGGATCACTTCCTTCGTCTTCTCGTCGACGAGGCGGAAGTGGAGGGTCTTGGTCGGGGTGTCGTACCGGGTCGAGGTCTTGTCGAGGCCGCCCATCACCTGGACGGTTCGTCCGGCCTTCTTGGCCTCGTCGAACGAGACGTATGGGGTCATCGTCTTGCTGAACGTGGTCAGGCCGAGAGCGAGGAACCCGAGGATGAGGACCGCTCCGGCCCAGTAGGCCTTTTTCATGGTTTTCCCTCCGAGGATAGGTGTCGCGAGGCCTTCCGGACTTTCCGGTCGAGGTAGACGAGGTAGAGGAAGATCCCAGCCCAGATGATGATGTTGACGCTCGCGACGTAGAAGAGAGCGCCGTAGGCGGGGACGTTGGCCGCGGGGGCGAGGTCGGTCAAGCGGCGAACTCCTGTTCCTGCCTCCGGGCCGCCTCCCGGACGATCCGGGAGACCTTCCGGTCGAGCGAGTAGAGCCAGAAGAAGAGAGCGGTGAAGGCCGCGATCGAGGAGAAGAAGACCACCCGGATGTCGGTGGACATCTCGACCTTTCCCCTGGCGTTGATGACGGTGTCGGGGTGGAGCGACGAATAGAGGCGCGGCACCGCGAACATCAGGAACGGCACCGTGACGAACGCCGCGAGAGCGTAGGCTGCCGAGAGGGTAGCCCGCCGCTCCGGCTCCTCGACCGCACCGCGAAGGCCCAGGTAGGCCCCGTAGACCAGGAGGAGGAGGACGATCGACGTCTCCCTGGGGTCCCAGTTCCAGTAAGAGTTCCACATCACCTTGGCGAAAATCGAGCCGGTGATCGTCGCCAGGACGCAGAAGACGATCCCGAGGCGGGCTGCCCCGGCCGCCGCCTCGTCGTTCTCGATTCGGCGATTCTTCAGGTAGAGCCCCGAGTGGATCGCCGCCACCAGGAAGGCGAGGAAGGCGACCCAGGCCTGCGGGACGTGGAAAAAGACGATTCGAGAGGATTGACCGACGAAGTTCGCGGCTGCTCTAGCCCAGAGGAACGCCCCCCAGATGATGACGACCATGACCAGGCCGAGAAACCACTGCAAAAGGATCCGGAGGCCCCCCATCACCCCAATGATACGACGGCCCCGGTAATTCGGGTTACTCCCGGAAAACGGCGTCAAAAAGGAGGAATGCGGCCGTCGTGACGACGCCGTCGTAGGCCAGGAGGAGCTGGAGAATGTCGAGCCCTGCCGCGATCCCGCTCTCGGTGGCCGCAATCCGGGTTCCGGAAACCGCGGCCACGAGCGGCGGCAGGAGAAGGGGGATCGCCAGGACGGCGAACATCGCCCCCTTGGCGGACGCCTTGGAGACGATGGCCGCCGTGAAGGTCGACGCCGCGGCTAGGCCGATGCTCCCGAGCAGGAGGACCAGGAGGAAGAGCGGCCAGCAGGCGATGGAAAACGACATCAGGGCGAGGAACAGGGGAACCACGAAAAGCAGGACGAGGGCCAGGAGCGCCAGGTTCGCTAAGAGCTTCCCGAGGTAGATGGCGGCAGAAGGCGCCGAGAGTCGGAGGGCCGCTGCTGTGCCGCTCTCCTCCTCGTGGACGAAGACGCGAGAGAGCCCGGTCATCGCCGAGAAGAAGATGACGATCCAGAGAAGGACGGAGTGGACGACCGGACGGTCCTCCCGGGAGATATTGGCCGGGCCGACGGCGTAGCCGACCAGGATCAAGACGGCGAATGCGAAGAGGAGGAGGGCCGAGACCGCGGTCCGGGTCCTCCACTCGCTCCGGAGGTCTTTCTGGAACACGGCGATCGAGGACGAGAGCACGCTGGGCCGGCTCACAGTGTCATCACCTCGTCGGCGAGGCCGAGATCCCGGGTGTCGTTCGACGCGATCAGGACGGTTCCGCCGCGGCGCTGCTCCGCGACCACCTTCGCCACGATCGCCCGCCCGGCCTCGTCGAGGTTGGAGCTGGGCTCGTCGAGGAAGAGGACGGTCGGCTCGGAGAGGGTGGCGAACGCCAGCTTCAGCCGCTGGCGCATCCCGGTGGAGAGGAAGCGGGTCTCGACCGAGGCCAGGCGCTTCGGGTCGAGGCCGACGCGCTCGATCTTGGCGTCGATTCTCTTGGGGGAGTCGTCCTCGCCGCGGACTTTCGCGAAGAAAGCGAGGTTCTCGGCAGGGGTCAGCTCGCCATAGAGGGCTAGGTCGGGGGCCGCCCAGCCGAGGGCGAGCGGGGTGTCGCGGGGGGAGAGGAGCGCCGCCCCCGGCTCGCGGCTCGAGGCAACCAGGACCCTCCCGCTCGTAGGGCGGATCAGGCCGGCGAGCATCTTGATCAGCGTCGTCTTGCCCGCCCCGTTCCGGCCGGCGATGCCGAAGACCGTCCCCGGCGCGACCTCGAACGAGAGCGGACCGAAAATTCGCCTCACTCCGAAGCTCCGAGTGACGTTTTCCGCCTTCAGAAACACCGGCGGAGGATAAAGCATGGCGGCGTGCCGAAGGTCAGGGCTTCTTTCCGGCCTCGGCGGGCACGTCTCCCGCTTGACCATTCCCTGCTGGACCCTTTGACTCCATCCCCGGCGCTGACTAGACTCATCCAATGAGTATCCGCCTCCAGGTCCTGATGCCCGAGGCCGAGCTGAAGGAGATCCGGCGGACGGCGCGTCGGCGGCGGATGTCGGTCGCCGAGTGGGTGCGCCAGACCCTCCGGGAGGCGCGCCGGTCCGACCCGTCGGGAGATGCCGAGAAGAAGCTGGCCGCGATCCGGTCAGCGTCCCTTAACGAGTTCCCAACGGCCGACATGGATCAGATGCTTCGGGAGATCGAGTCGGGCTACGGCGACAGCCCGAACGCCTCACGGTGATCTTCGTCGACTCCAACGTGCCGATGTATCTCGTCGGGGCGCCGCATCCCCACAAGGCCGACGCCCGCCGCCTCCTAGAGCGGGCCGTGGGGGACGGGGAGCGGCTCGTCAGCGACGCCGAGGTCCTGCAGGAGATCCTCCACCGGTACGTCGCGATTTCCCGGCGGGACGCCATCCAGCCGGCGTTCGACTCCCTTCTTGGGACCGTCGACGAGGTCTACCCGGTCGAAGCCGGGGACGTGGAGAGGGCCAAGGCGATCGTCCTCGGTTCGTCCCGGCTCTCCGCCCGGGATGCGATCCACGTGGCCGTCATGCAGCGCCGGAAGGTGGCGAGAATCCTGAGCTTCGACTCGGGCTTCGACGGCGTTCCAGGTGTCACTCGATATTCGTGAACGCCCGATTGGCGGGAATTGGGGACCACTCCTGCCCAAGAATTGAATCCGACAAGAGAGAATGAATACGTGGGCGGAAGAGTATTGGGCTTTCTGGTCTTCGTCGTCGTCGCGCTCTGGCGGGCGACGCTCCGGATCCGGCTCGTGGGAGAGGAGAACCGAGAGGCGATCCTGGCGCGGGACCGGCCCGTCCTGTACGCCATCTGGCACCAGCGGATGGTGCTGGGGATCCTGAAGTTCCCGTATGCCCGGATCGTGACGATGGCCTCCCGGAGCAAAGACGGAGACGTCATCGCGAGCTTCCTTCGGTTCTGGGGGTTCCGGGCCGTTCGCGGCTCGTCGTCGCGCAGTGGAAGGGAGGCGCTGACCGAAATGATCGAGGCCCTCCGCGGGACGACCGGGTGGGCGGCCCTGACGCCTGATGGACCCCGGGGACCGGCCCGGAGGTCCAAGCCCGGCGTCTGGCGGTTGGCGGAGCAGCTGGATGCCCCGATTCTCCCGGTCGGGACCTCTTGCAGCCTCCCGAAGTTCCTGGATTCCTGGGACCGCTACCTCGTGCCGCTCCCGTTCGCGCGGGCGGTCGTGGTGTTCGGCCCGCCGGTCGACCGCCTCCCCGGCGAGAGCGTCGAGGCGTTTCTGGCCCGCGTCGACGCAGCCATCGACCGCGAGACGGAGGAGGCCGACAGGCTCTGCGGCGTGGCCGATGCGCCGCGGGAGAGGATCCGCCGATGACCGCGAGTCTCCCGGTTTCCTTGGGCGACGTCCGGGCCGCGCGCGAGCGGATCGCGCCGTACGTCCACTGGACCCCGGTCCTCACCTCCCGGTCCGTCGACGCCCTGACCGGCGCGCGGGTCTTCTTCAAGGCGGAGGTCTTCCAGCGGGTCGGCGCGTTCAAGGCCCGCGGTGCTTTCTCGCGCATGACGCTCTTGTCGGAGGAGGAGCGGCGCGGCGGAGTCGTCGCCTTCTCGTCGGGGAACCACGCACAGGCGGTGGCGTGCGCCGCGCGCGAGCTGGGGATCGAGGCGACGATCGTGATGCCGGACGATGCGCCCGCGCTGAAGCTGGAGGCGACGCGCGGGTATGGGGCGACGGTTGTGATCTACGACCGTTCCGGCTCCGGGAAAGGAGGCGAGAGCCGCGAATCGATCGCGGCCCGCCTCTGCCGAGAGAAGGGAGCCGTCCTCGTCCCGCCGTTCGACGATGACGCGGTGATCGCTGGGCAGGGGACGTTGGCGCTGGAGCTGCTCGAGGACGTGCCCGGCCTGGATGTGGTGGTCACGCCCTGCGGCGGGGGCGGGCTGCTGTCGGGCGTCGCGGTCGCCGTGAAGGGTCTGCGGTCCGCCGTCCGGCTCTACGGCGTTG
>CALFNC010000423.1 GCA_937902605.1 uncultured Acidobacteriota bacterium
GCCCGGAATGACGCTGAACGCCGTCCTCGTCAAGAAGCTGTCGGGCGAGGCGTTAGGGGCAGGAGCCGTCGCGTCGTCGTTCATCTGGCTCACTCTCGTGGCGGAGGGGGCGCTGCTCTTCGTCGGGGCGCAGGCCGGATTCCTAGACGGCCCCCGCGTCCTCTCGAACATGGCGATCGACTCGTGGATCCCCCACCGGTTCAGCCTCCTTTCCGAACGCCTCGTCACCCAGAACGGCGTCCTCGTGATGGGCGGGGCGGCGGTCGGGATCCTCCTCTACACCGGCGGGTCGATCGACGTGATCGTCGTCATGTACTCGATCAACGTCTTCCTCACGTTCACCCTCTCGCAGCTCGGCATGTGCGTCCACTGGTGGCAGGAGCGCCACGCGGAGCCTTCGTGGGTGAAACGGTTCGCGATCAACGGCGTCGGCCTTGCCGCCACCGCGTCGATCCTCGTCGTCACGGTCGTGATGAAGTTCCGGGAGGGGGGCTGGGTCACGGTCCTCATCACCAGCTCCCTTGTCGGCGTCTGCGTGATCACGCGGAAGCACTACCGCTCGATCGGGCTGTTGATGAAGCGGGCGGATGACGTCCTGACCACCCTTCCGAAAATCGCGATCCGCCCGGGCGACTCGGCCTCCTTCCCCAAAGTGGAGCCGGTAAGCCGGAGCACCCCGACGGCCGTCTTCTTGGTTTCGGGTTTCAACGGCCTCGGCATCCACTCGCTTCTCCAGGTCCAGAAGTACTTCCCGAAGTACTTCAAGAACACCGTCTTCCTCTCGGTCGGCGTCGTCGACTCGGCCACGTTCAAGGGTTCGGACGAGGTCGAGAACCTCAAGCGGGAGACCGAGCGCGACCTGAACAGGTATGTCGAGTACGCCCGGAACCTCGGGATGCACGCCGAGCACCACATGGCGATCGGGACCGACCTCCTCGACGAGATCGTGGACCTGTGCCGCGAGGTGAAGGCGAAGTACGACCGGCCGGTCTTCTTCGCTTCCAAGCTGATCTTCCCGCAGGAGAACCTCGCCAACCGTTTTCTCCACAACCAGACCCCCTTCGCCGTCCAGCGCCGTCTCCAGTTCGAGGGGATGCAGACGGTCATCCTTCCGATCCAGGTCAGCGTCTAGAGGGTCCGCCGGCGGCGGACCCTCTTTACAAACAACATGTTGCGGGGGAACCCGGACGCCGGTTTCCCCCGCGCCCCTCCGCGCGTTTCAGACGGCCAGGAACCCGCTCGGGGCCGTAGGCAGGCCCGTCGCGGACCTGCGTTAGACTCCGCGCCACAGAAACCGGCGCCCCGATCCTCTAGCACCGGCCCTGCGACAGGTTCGTGTCGGGGACGTCGTCCATTTCGGAGCACGGGAGGAGAGACCCATGGCGGAGTCGAAAGGTACGGTTAAAGAGAACGGCGAGGGACTGTCGCGGCGGAAGTGGATTGATATCCTGCTCGGATCGAGCGCCGTCGCCTGGCTCGCCGCGGTGGTCTTCCCGGTGCTGAAGTACCTGACCCCTCCGGTTGACGAAGCGGGAGCCGGGAAGGCGACCCTGACGGATGCCCAGCGGGACGAGCTGAAGGCGAAAGGGTTCCTGATCCTTCGCATTGGCACCGACCGGGTCCTCGCCATCAAGGACGGGGACGTGAAGGTGAAGGCCCTGTCGGCCAAGTGCACGCACGAGGGGTGCACCGTCCAGTTCCAGGCGACCGAGGGGCTCATCTGGTGCGCGTGCCACAACGGGAAGTTCAATCTGGACGGCCGCGTCCTATCGGGGCCGCCGCCCCGTCCGCTCGCGGCGTTCGCGGTAGTGGGGGACCTGACGGGGGCCGTCACCATCTCGAAGTCGGGAGGTGCCGCGTGAGCGAAAACGGCGGCGGCAAGCCGGCGGGAGGCTTCTTCGACACGGGAGTCTGGAAGTTCCTGGACGAGCGGTTCGAGCTGGGAAACCTGGTCGACTTCCTCTCCCACAAGGAGATCCCGGTCGGCGCCCATTCGCAGGTCTGGTACTACTTCGGCGGCGTTGCCCTCTTCTTCTTCACGGTCCAGATCGTGACCGGAATCCTCCTGCTGATGTACTACCAGGTCGGGGAGGCGACGTCCTACGAGAGCATGAAGTATCTCGTCGGGCACGTTCCGTTCGGGTGGTTGATCCGGTCGATCCACTGCTGGTCGGCGCACCTGATGACGATTTCCGTCATCATTCACCTCCTCAGCGTCCTCTTCACGAAGGCCTACCGGAAGCCCCGCGAGATCACGTGGTACTCGGGGTTCGCGCTGCTCGGGATCGTCCTGGCGTTCGGCTTCTCGGGCTACCTCCTCCCGTGGAACGAGCTGAGCTACTTCGCGACGGCGGTGGGGACCGACTCCGTCAAGTCGATTCCAGGAATCGGGCCGTGGCTCCTCCGCGTCATGCGGGGCGGCGAGGAGGTCTCGGCGCAGACGCTCTACCGCTTCTTCGCCCTCCACGTCTGCATCCTCCCGCTCACGATCGGCGGGATCGTCGGCCTCCACCTCCTGTTGATCCAGCGCCAGGGAATGGCGAAGCCGCTCGCGACGCACGGCATGGCGCCGCGTCGGGGCATGCCGTTCTTCCCGAACTTCGTCCTGCGCGACCTCCTCCTCTGGGTCATCTGTGTCGGCGTCCTCGCGTTCCTCGCCGTCTGGCTGCCGTACGGGCCCGGGATTCCCGGCATGGAGTGGGAGCTGGGGAGCAAGGCCAACCCGTTGAAGCCGGCCTACCCGGGGATCAAGCCCGAGTGGTACTTCCTCTCGGTCTACCAGATGCTCAAGGAGTTCCCGGCGCACCTGCTCGGCATGGAAGGGCCGCAGGCCTGCCTCCTCCTGATCAGCGTCATCGCGGTCGTCGCCTTCGCCGTCCCGCTGATCGACCGGAAGGCGGCCCGCGGCGAGGAGAGCCCGGGAATCACCGACCTCGCGGTGGCCGGCCTCCTCTTCGTCAGCCTCTTGACCCTGAAGGCCTGGGACGTCGGGGTCCACGTCCCGAAGGGGCAGGACCCGGCCGCGAACCCGGTCTTCGCGGCGACGATCGCCCGGACCGCCTCGGCGATCACGATCGCGCTCGGGGCGCTGATCAACGTTTACCGGTGGCGGCGGTTCGCGGGGGCCACCTTCGTCTTCAGCTCGGCGGTCCTCCTGCAGGCGGTGCTGCACGGGTTCGCCGGCGTGTCGTGGCTCCTCTCGACGGCGATCGCCGCCGTCCTCTGTGCCGCCTGGCTCCTTGTGAAGCTTGTGAAGCGCTTCCGGGGAGGCGCTGCGCCGGCCGCGATGGCGCTCCTCCTGCTCGTTCCGCCGGGGCTAGTCTCGCGCGAGGCCCGCTCCGAGGAGAAGCCGGCCCCTCTAGCCACTGTGCCGGCCGCTGAGCAGGCCGACGTGGAGGGGCACGTCCCCGACGCGAAATGGCCGAAGGAGTTCCGGGATCTCTTCGACGCCAAGGAAGCGGGGAAGCTGGTCCTCGGGCCGAAGGAGCAGGAGCGGTTCCGCTCCCTGCCGGCGCATGCCCAGGAGCTGGCTTTCGAGTCGCTGAAGTTGGGGATACTCTCCTCGGCCAAGCACCTCTCGGTTCTCCTGGCCCTCGACCTCGACAACAAGAAGGTGGAGCTCCTGCTCGGGGACAACTGCGTCGTCTGCCACACGAACCCCGACCTCCCCGACGAGATCCTCTTCGCCCCGCGCGGGAGGAAGGGGCCGTATGCCCACCTCGACCTGACCGAGGTCGTCGCCGACGTCCATTTCCGCCGCGGCCTCCTCTGCTCCGGCTGCCACGGCGGCAAGCCCACGGACAAGGAGATGTCGCCCGAGATCGGCAAACGCTGGCCGGCGGCGGAGGCACGGAAGAAGGACCGCTCCTGGATCCCGGAGTTCTGCGCGCGCTGCCACGGCTCGAGCGAGCTGATGCGGCAGTTCAACCCGAAGCTCCCAGTCGACCAGCTGGCGAAGTACCGGACCAGCAAGCACGGGCAGCTCCTCCTCGGGAAGAAGGACTCCAAGGCGGCCCAGTGCATCAGCTGCCACGGCGTGCATGGCATCCGCGGGCCCGAGAGCCCGCTCTCCCTCGTGAACGCCGCGAACGTCCCGGCCACCTGCGGGAAGTGCCACGGCGATGCCGAGTACATGAAGGGGTACACGCTCGACGACGGGAAGACCCCGCTTCCGACGAACCAGCTTGCCCTCTACCGGCAGAGCGTCCACGGCAAGGCGCTCCTCGAGAAGCACGACCCGGGGGCGCCAGCGTGCAACGGGTGCCACGGGAACCACGCGGCCCTCCCTCCGGAGACAGCGGCCGTGTCGCAGGTCTGCCGGAACTGCCACGCGAACAACGCCACGTTTTTCGACGGGAGCCCCCACAAGAAGGCGTTCGAGGCCCACGGCTGGCCGGAGTGCGCCACCTGCCACAACACGCACGACATCAAGGCCCCCACCGACGAGATGATCTCCACGGCGCCTCAGGGGCTCTGCGGCGGTTGCCACGCGAAGTACGGCAAGCCGGTCTGCAACGAGACGGCCGACTTCTTCCGGATGTCGATCACGCGGGTCCGGGACAAGGCGGCGAGCCTCGACTCCGACATCGAGCGCCTCGGGGAACGGGGCTTCGATCTCGACGAGCTCCGCTTCCAGGAGTCGTCGGCCCGGGAGAGCCTCCGCAAGACGCGGGGCGCGATCCACACGTTCGACCGGAGCGACTTCACCCAGAACCTCACCACGGCGGCGAAGGAGGTCGACACGCTCTCGGCGACGATCGAGAAGCTTAAGGGGGAATACCGGTATCGCCGGTCGGGGCTCCTTATGGCCACCGTCCTGATCCTGGTCTTCGGCGTCCTCCTGGCGGCGAAGATCCGGCAGGCGGATCGGAAGACGGGGTACAAGCCTTGATTTCCGCCCTCCCCGTAGAATCGGGGCGATGAAACGTCTGCTCTACGGCGCGGTCGCGCCGCTGCTGTTCCTCGCCCCGCTGCTCGCCTTCGCGCAGGGCGGATCAAAGCCCAAGGCGACCCCGCCCGCCGCCGCCGGCGGGGTTGCCGTGTCGACCGGCTCCACGGCCCCCCCGCCTGGGGCCAAGCCGGCGGAGATCCAGGATGTCCGCGTCCTTGCGGGGAAGGAACAGAACGACCCATACGAGCTCGAGCGGTTGGGGGTCACCTTCGCCCAGAACGGCGACCTCGCCAAGGCCCGTGAGTCCTTCGAGAAGGCGTGGAAGGTCGGGGCGCTCCCGAGCGCTCCGTTCAACATCGCGTGCCTCGACGTCCGTCAAGGGAAGGGCGACGCGGCCTTCCAGCAGCTGGACCGAGCCATCGCCGCCGGTTTCGACGACGAGAAGATGCTCCAGTCGGACAAGGATCTCGAGGCCATCCGGAGCAAGCCGAAGTTTCAGACGATCATCGCCGCCGCCCGGAAGAACGCGGCCGCCGGAGATGCGGCCGTCGTGAAGGACGCCACGTTCGTGGCCCCGAACGGGCCCGCAACCGCGATCCTCCTGCTCCTCCACGACGCCTCCTCGGACCCGCTCGCCGTGGCGAGCCCCTTCCTGGCGCAGGCCCGGGAGAAGGGCCTCTTCGTCGCGGCCCCGCGGGGACCCGCGAGGTCCGGGAAGAAGCGCTTCGGCTGGGGAAGCCCCGAGCGGGCGATAGCCGCCGCCGGTGCGGCGATCCTCGAGGCCCGCAAGCGGGCGGGCAACCTTCCGGTCCTGGCGGTCGGCGTGGGGCGGGGCGGCATGGTGGCGGGACTCATCGCGGCGACCCAGCCCGGGGTCCTGGCCGGCGCGGCCACGATCGGGGGCCCGTTTGACCTCGCCTGGATCCGGTCGGAAGCTTCTCGTGCCGCGCTGAAGCAGACCCGGCTCTTCCTGGGGGTCTCGCTCGGAGCGTCCCCGCAGCTCGTACAGGCATTCCGCCAGGGACGGGACGGCCTGAAAGCGGCCGGGATTCAGCCGGGCTACAAGGAGTGGATCGGGGATGGCCCTGGGCTACCGGCGAACGTGAGGGGAGCGGTCGACGAGGTCCTGGCCGCGCTGACCGGGCACTAGGCGACCTGATGGCCGTCGACTTCTACAGGCACTCTCTCGGGGAGGAGGAGAAGGCCGCGGTCGCCGCGGTCCTCGACTCACTCTTCCTGACGACCGGACAAACGGTCTACGACTTCGAAAAGGCGTTCGAGCAGTTCCTCGGCGTCCCGGCGGTCGTCGCGACCGTCCACTGCACGGCCTCGCTCCACCTCGCTATGCTGGCCGCGGGCGTCGGTCCGGGCGATGAGGTGATCACGACGCCGATGACATTCCTGTCGTCGGCGAATGCCGTCATCTACGCGGGCGGAACTCCAGTCTTCGTGGACGCCGAGGCGGACACGGCCAACATCGACGCGGCGCGGGTCGAGGCCGCGATCACCCCCCGGACGAAGGCGATCGTCGCGGTCGACCTCTACGGCCTTCCGGCGGACCTCGTCGTGCTCCGGGCGATTGCGGACCGGCATGGGCTGGTTCTAGTCGAGGACGCAGCCCACTGCGTCGAGGGGCGACGCAACGGGTACGGTCCGGGACAGCTGGCCGACTACGGCTGCTTCAGCTTCTACGCCACGAAGAACCTCACTTGCGGGGAAGGGGGGGCGATCTCGGTGCGCGACGCGTCGAAGAAGCCGCTCCTGCGGCAGCTGGGGACGCACGGGATGTCCAAGAATGCGGCGGACCGCTACGCCGGGAAGTACGAGCACTGGGACATGGACCGGCTTGGCTGGAAGTACAACATGTCGAACGTAGTCGCCGCGCTGCTCACCCCGCAGCTCCCGAAGCTGAAGGCGCGGCTCGCCCGACGCGAGGAGATCTGCCTCCGGTACGAGGCGGCCTTTCGCGAGACGCCCGGCGTCTCGTTCCCCGTCGTGTCGGCCGGCGCCACCTCCGGCCGGCACCTCTTCACGATTTGGGCCGACCCCGGCAAGCGGGACGCGGTCCTCGCGGGGATCCAGTCGCGCGGGGTCGGCGTGGCGGTCAACTACCGAGCCGTCCACCTGACCAGGTTCTACCGCGAGCGGTTCGGTCTCCGGCGCGGGGACTTCCCGGTCGCCGAGAGGATCGGCGACAGCACCATCACGATTCCCCTGTGGCCCGCGATGACGGAGGCCCAGGTCGACGAGGTGATTGCGGCGGTCCGGGGAGCGGTGGCAGAGGCCTGACGCCCTTCAGGGCCTGATCGCCCAGGCGCGGACGATCCGCCTCATCGTCTCGACCCCTTCGTCGAACCAGTCGAGGCGGATCCGTTCGTTCTGACCGTGAATCCCGGCCATGTCGTAATAGTTGAGGCGAAACGGCGTGAGGCCGTAGGCCCGGATGCCGTGTGTGCGGAAGACCCGATTTTCCGAGAGAGCAGGGCTGACATCGGGGACGACGGCGACCCCGGGGAACCGTTCGGCGAGGACCTTCCGGATGACGCCATAGACGCCATATGCGTCAGAGAGGTCGGACTCCGGGGAGGCTGGCCCCGGCGCCCCCTGGAACACAACCTTCACCTTTACCAGGGGATCGGCGATCGTAGCGCGGACCCACTCGAGGAGCTCGGCCGGGTCGGTCGACGGGAGGAACCGGATGTCCAGCTCGGCCCAGGCGGTCCGGGGGAGGGCATTCTGGGCGAGGCTGTCGGTCCCGATGCGGGTCACCGCGATGGTGTCCGTCAGCAACGCGAGGTCTCGCGGGCTCAGCTCCGCGCGGAGACGCGCGGGGTCGTTCTTGACGCGCCTCTTCAGATCCCCGGCGGCGGGATGCCCCTTGCCGATCCCCTCGCGGGCGCGGAAGGCGCGCTCCACCTCGGACTCGAGCCGGAGCGGACGTTCCTTCCCGGCGACGGCCGCCACCGCGCGGGCGATTCGGAGCGATGGCTCCGTCGGCCCCGGGAGCGAGGCGTGCCCGCCCGGGCCTGAGGCCGACAGGCGAAGCCAAAGCGCCCCCTTTTGCTGGACCTCGATGCCGAAGAGACGGGGCCGGTCGACGATCGTCTCGACGAGCCCGCCCTCGCCGATCGCATCGCTGATGCCGGCGAACCAGTGCGGACGCTCCTTCAGGAGGAGAGAGACGCCGAGTGCCCCGCCCGTCTCCTCGTCCGGCGTGGCGAGAAAGACGAGGTCGGACCGGAGCCCTCCGGAGCGCTTGGCATCCAGGAACGCCTCCAGCTGCGCGATGCCGAGCCCTTTGTCGTCGATCGTCCCGCGCCCGACGAGGCGAATCCCGCGGACGGCGCCCGAGAACGGCGGCGCTTCCCACCCGGCCGGCGCGGCGGGCACGACGTCGATGTGGTGGTGGAGCAGGAGGCCGCCCCTCGAGCCGGATCCCTTGAGCCTGGCGTAGAGGGACGCGCGGCCCGGGCTGGCCTCGTGGATCTCTGACGCGATGCCGGCCTCGTCGAGGAGACGCTTCAGGTAGAGGGCGCCCGCTTTCTCGTTCCCGGGAGGGTTCGAGGTGTCGATCTGGACGTAGGCCTGGAGGCGGCGAGCGGCCGGCGAGAGATCGGGTTCGCCCGAGCCCTGCGCTGCAGCCGCCCCCGGCGGTCCCGGCAGCCAGGAGAGAGCAGCGAGAGCAGCGAGGATCGGGACGGCCAGAGCCACCGCGCGGCTCCGGAGGCCCGCCTCAAAGCAGCGAGCCAAGCTCCTCCCCCCGGGCGATCCGGTCGCCGAGCGAGACGCCGTCCTTCCAGGGACCGGTGACGAAGAGACTGGGGCGCCCCGCGCCGTTCACCTCCATGAGGTCTTGCTCGAGCGAGGCGAGAGTTTCGTAGTGGCGCAGGGGGAGGCGGGGAATGGCCGCCGGCCAGCGGACGACGCGCGCGTAGATCTTCCGGCCGATGCCGGGATGCAGCCGGCGCACCTCGTCCTCCGCAAGATCCTTCAACTCCCCGTCAGTCAGGTCGGGGAGCGACGGCTCGAGGGCCCCGCCGATGAAGGAGGTGGTCTGGGAGACGCCGGTGCGGATCCGCCCCGGGAAGAGGGACGAGGGGTAGAGGACGCCGAGCGAGCGGTATCCCTCGCCTCGCGGGATGAGAACGCCGAACCCCTTCGGCGCGTCTTCCGTCCTGGGCGTCTCGAAGGCCTGGAGGACGACGGCGAGCCGCGAGTACTCGAGCTGAGCGAGCCGCGGGGCGCTCCGGGGGAGCCGGTCACCCAGCAACCGGGCGAGGCTTCTGGCATCGAGCGTCGACAGGACGCGGTCTGCCTCGATGACGCGGCCGTCCCCGAGATCGGAAGAGCGTCGTGTAGGGAAAGAGTGTAGATCTCGGTGG
>CALFNC010000424.1 GCA_937902605.1 uncultured Acidobacteriota bacterium
GGGCTCGGTTGTCGGCGAGGTGCTGACCCGGTCAGCGGAGATGGCGCTCCAGGAGAAGATCCCGCTCGTGATTGTCACGGCCTCGGGGGGGGCCAGGATGCAGGAAGGGATCCTCTCGCTCATGCAGATGGGGAAGGTCTCCGCCGCCCTCGCCCGGCTCGGGGAGCAGCGAGTCCCCTATGTGGCGATCCTGACCGACCCGACCACGGGAGGCGTCACCGCCTCGTTCGCAATGCAGGGTGACGTCACGCTCGCCGAGCCCAAGGCCCTCATCGGCTTCGCGGGGCCGCGAGTCATCGAGCAGACCATCCGGCAGACGCTCCCGGACGGCTTCCAGCGGTCCGAGTTCCTCGTCGAGCACGGATTCGTCGACCTCATCGTCCAGCGGTCCGAGATGAAGAGGACGCTCGGGACCATCCTGAAGCTCCTCCACGCGTGAGCCTGGGAGGGGGCCTCGCCTTCCTGGAGGCGCTCGGCCCCCAGAAGATCCGCCCAGGGCTCTCTCGCACCCGCGCTCTCCTCGACGGGCTCGGCTCTCCAGACCGCTCCTTCCGGACCCTCCTGATCGCGGGAACCAACGGCAAAGGATCGACCGCGGCGTTCGCCTCCTCCATTCTGACGGCAGCCGGCGTCCGCACGGGGCTCTACACCTCACCCCACCTCGTCAGGGTGACCGAGCGGGTCCGGATCGCCGAAGTGGAGGTTTCGGCCGCCCATTTGGACGACGTCCTCGAGCACGTCTCCCATATCGCGGGCGCGGGCAGCCTCGCGCCGAGCTACTTCGAGGCGATGACGGTCAGCGCGTTCGAGCTCTTTCGCCGGGCGCGCGTCGTGGTGGCGGTGGTGGAGGTCGGGATCGGGGGCCGCCTCGACGCCACCAACGTCCTCGAACCGGAGGTCTCCGTCGTCACCAACGTCGGTGCGGACCACCTCGAGGTTCTGGGCCCGTCGCTCGAGGCGATCGCGCGCGAGAAGGCGGGCATCTTTCGCCGTGGCCGACCGGCCCTCACCGCCGAACGGGGGCCGCTCCTCCGAACCCTCAAAGAAGAAGCCCGAAGGGCCGGCGCACGTCTCTTCCCGGTGCCGCCGACCGACCGGTACGCGGACTGCTGTCCCCTCGTCGGCCGACACCAGCGCGCGAACCTGGCCCTCGCCGTTGCGGCGGCCGCAGCCTTCTGCCCGCTGACGGAAGAGGCGATCCGGAAGGGGGTCGCGTCGGTCCGGTGGCCGGGGCGGCTCCAGAGCGTCCACCGGGAGGGGCGCAGGCCTCTCCTCCTGGACGGGGCTCACAACCCTGACGGCGCACGCGCGCTGGCAGCGTGGCTCGACGAGGCGGGGCTGGCGGAACGGGTCGACCTGGTCTTCGGAGGACTCGCCGATAAGGACCTCGAGGAGGTGTTCGCGCCTCTCAGGCCCCGTGTGCGGCGGGTCGTCCTGACCGCTCCGTCGAACCCTCGCGCGGAGGATCCGCGCCGGCTCGCGGCCCGGCTCGGCCGCCCGGACGCGCGGTGCACCTCGGGCGTCGCCGAGGCGCTCGCCCACCTCGACGCGGAGGGGACCGGAGACGGTGCCCCTATAATCGTCACCGGGTCCCTGTTCCTGGTCGGGGACGCTCTCGGTTTGCTGGAGCGGGCCTGACAAGGAAGACGATGTCTCAGAAACCGCGTGAGCCCCGCGTGTTCTTCTTCAGCCGGCGGCAGCTCGAAGAAGCGGAGGAGCGCCGCCTGGCGATCTATGCGTCGAGGTCTTCGCGTGCGGTGCGCCGGCTTCCTGTCCCGGACGAAGGACGGACGGCCGATTACCGGACCCAGTACCAGCGCGATCGAGACCGGATCGTCCACTCCAAGGCCTTTCGCCGCCTCAAGCACAAGACGCAGGTCTTCATCCCGTTCGAGGGGGATCACTACCGCACACGTCTCACCCACACGCTGGAGGCGACCCTGCTCGCTCGGACGTTTGCGAGGGCCCTGAACCTCAACGAAGACCTCGCCGAGGCGTGCGCCCTCGCCCACGACGTCGGCCACACGCCGTTCGGCCACTCGGGGGAGAAGATGCTCAACCGGATGCTTACCGGGGCCGAGCCAGCGGTCCCGCTCCCCAAGAACGTGGCCGCGAAGGTTGGGGCGTTCAAGCACAACTACCAGTCCCTTCGGGTCGTCGACCTGCTCGAGAAGCGCTACGAGCACCCCGGTCTCAACCTGACGGGCGACACGCGCGAGGGGATCCTGAAGCACACGGCCTGGCGCCGGGACTTCCCGTTCCCTCTCGTCGATCCCGAGAGCCTCCACCTGTCGTCGGGCGGTCACCTCGAGGGCCAGGCCGTCGGATGGGCCGACGAGATCGCCCAGCAGGCGCACGACCTGGAAGACGGCTTGCCCCTCGTGGAGGACGGGAAGGTCCTCACCCTCCGGATCTCCAAGGCGGTCGTCGAGGCGGCGGGTCCCGCCTGGACGTCCGCACAGGACCGGACGGTGAGGAACGCCCTCCTCGTCCGCGGGATGATCCACCTCCTCGTCACCGACGTGATCGAGGCCTCCGGCGCCTCCATCGAGCGGTGGCTTTCGGCGAGGAAGGTGTCGACTCCCGACGAGTTCTACGCGCAACGGGGACGTCTTCCCGGCTCCCTCGTCGCGCCCTCGCGCCACGGGGAGAAGCTCTACCTCGAGCTGAAAGAGTTCATCTACCAGCAGATCATCCACAGCCACGTCGTCGCGCAGCACGACGGACGTGCCCAGCACATCCTCGCGACCCTTTTCGGGGCTTTCTACCGGAACCCGCGTCTGCTGCCAGACTACGTCCTGCTCCGCTACCGGGACCTCGCGGGAGTCCGATTCCTCCGCGACATCCCGCTCAAGCGGATCGACACCGAGATCGCCTCGAGCTACCACCGAAACCCGCAGTTCGTCCGGGCGATTGCAGACCACCTCGCCGGGATGACGGACAGCTACGCCGTCTCGGTCTACGACACGATGGTCTCGCCGTACCCACGCCGGGTGGCCGGCGCGCCTCTCACTTGACTCCACGGAGGACCATGAATATCGCGATCGGCTCCGACCATGCCGGCTTCCGCCTCAAGGAGGAGCTGAGGCGCCACCTCGAGTCGGCCGGACACACCGTCATCGACCTAGGGACCGCCTCGGAGGAGTCGGTCGACTACCCCGACTACGGTCTCGCGGTAGGGCGCGCGGTGGCCTCGGGCCAGGCCAGCCGGGGCGTGGCCGTCTGCGGGACCGGAATCGGGATCGCCATCGCCGCGAACAAGGTGCCCGGCGTCCGGGCCGGAACGCCCGGGGACCTCTACGCCACGCGGCTGATGCGGGAGCACAACGACGCCAACGTGATCGCCTTCGGCGCCCGCCTCACGGCGGCGCCCCTCGCCATCGCGATGCTCGACCTCTTCCTCGAGACCGGATTCGCCGGCGGCCGGCACGCGCGGCGCGTCGACAAGCTCGATGCCTCCCTGTCATCATCAAAGAACGGAGTCTCTAACCGATGAGCATTTCACACGTTCCCCCCGCGGGCCTCCTCGAACGGCACCTCGCCGTGGTCGACCCGGAAATTGACGCTGCCATCCAAGCCGAGCTGACCCGGCAGCGGGACAACCTGGAGCTGATCGCCTCGGAGAACTACACCTCGCGCGCGGTCCTCGAGGCCGTCGGCTCGATCCTGACGAACAAATACGCGGAAGGGTATCCCGGTCGTCGCTACTACGGCGGCTGCGTGAACGTCGACCGAGCGGAGTCCCTCGCGATCGCCCGCGCCAAGGCGCTCTTCTCACCGAAGGACCCGGAGGCGATCCACGCCAACGTCCAGCCGCACTCCGGCTCCCAGGCGAACACGGCGGTCTATCTGGCGTGCCTGAAGCCCGGCGACACGTTGATGGGCATGTCTCTGGCGCACGGGGGCCACCTCACGCACGGGCACCCGCTCTCGATCTCTGGGAAGCTGTACCGGGTCGTCTCGTACGGCGTCACACGCGAGACGGAGCGGATCGACTGGGATGAGCTCCGTCGGGTCGCCGAGGCCGAGAAGCCGAAGCTGATCGTCGCGGGGGCGTCGGCCTACCCGCGGACGCTCGACTTTCCACGGTTCCGAGAGGTCGCCGACTCGGTCGGTGCTCTCCTCATGGTCGACATGGCGCACATCGCTGGTCTCGTGGCGACCGGGCTCCACCCTTCTCCGATCGGTCACGCGCATTTCGTCACGACCACGACCCACAAGACCTTGCGCGGCCCGAGGGGCGGCATGGTCTTCTGCGTTCCCGAGTGGGCGAAGGAGATCGACAAGGCGGTCTTTCCGGGACTCCAGGGCGGGCCGCTCGAGCACGTCATCGCCGGGAAAGCCGTGTCCCTGAAGGAGGCGGCGGCGCCGGACTTCACCGTCTACCAGCAGGCGGTCCTCCGAAACGCCCTGGCCTTCTCGCAGGCGATGGAGAAGGAAGGGTTCCGGATCGTGTCGGGAGGGACCGACACACACCTTTTCCTGGTCGACCTCGGTCCGAAGAAGATCACCGGGAAGGTCGCCGAGAAAGCGCTCGACGCCGCGGGAATCACCGTCAACAAGAACGCGATTCCCTTCGACCCCAACCCGCCGTTCGTCACCTCAGGCCTTCGGATCGGAACGCCTGCGATCACCTCCCGCGGGATGGGCACGGACGAGATGGGCCGGATCGCCCGTTGGATCTCCGAGGTCCTGGCCACCCCCGAGGACGCTGCGGTCCAGGCAGAGGTGCGCCGAAAGGTGAAAGAGCTGACCGCGGCCTTCCCGCTCTACTGACGATTCGTTTCTAGCGCGCCCCGGAATCCGTCTTCATTCGGAAGAGACGGAACGCGATGCGGAGGAGATCGAGGTAGGCGTGGGCTCCGCTGGCGAGCGTGACGCGCGAGTCGGCGGAGTTGAACCAGAGGACCGGAACCTCCGCGACCGGGAAGCCGAGCTTCCGGGCCACGCCGAGCGCCTCCACGTCCCACGCGAACCGGTCGATCGCGAGCCGCGGGAAGACGGCGAGGGCCGCGTCGCGGCAGAAGAGCTTGAAGCCGCACTGCGTGTCGGCGATCCCCGGGACGACGAGGAGCCGGACGAGCCGGTTGAAGAGCCTGCCCACGGCCTGGCGATAGAGGGACTGGCGGACCTTCACTGTCGACTCGTCCACCGCGCGGGAGCCGATCGCGATCGGCGCGCCAGCGCCGGCCAGCTTCCGCCACTCCTCGATCGGAGTCGAGAGATCGGCGTCCGAGACGAGGATCGCATCGCCGGAGGCCGCGAGGACCCCGGTCCGGACGGCGAACCCCTTCCCCCGGTTCGCGGAAAGCCGAATGACCTTGAGGGCGAGGCCGAGCCTCCGGCCCTCCTCGGCCGCCATATCGCCCGTCCGGTCGGGCGAGCCGTCGTCGACGACGATCACCTCAGTCCCGGCGAGGCCCGGCTCAGACTTGAGGAACTCGGAGATCCTGGCGAGCGAGGCCGGGAGACGCTCCTCCTCACGGTAGGCGGGGATCACGATCGACAGCGCCGGACGGATTCCGGCCGCGGGTCCGGCGCTCACGCGGCCTCCGCTTCGAAGACAAACTGGTATCCGAAGAGGCCGGGCGCCAACCGGGCCAGAAGCGCGCTGCCGGCCCGGACGGGTTTCAGGAGAGGCGACCGGGCGAGGGCCGGCACCGCGAGCTCGACCGGCATCGGCGTGGCCCACTCCCCGACGATCCGGAAACCGGCGGAAACGAGTAGGCCGCGCGCGCTCGTCCTCGTGAAGAAGCGCAGGTGCGTCCGGTCGAGGATGCCGCGATCGGAGTAGTCGAAGCGCCCCGCGAGAAGGGCGAGCCGCGTCGTCACGTTCGCGACGTTCGGCAGCGACACCAGCAGCCTCCCACCGGGCGCGAGGAGCGACCGGATCGGAGCCATCAGGGCCTCGGGTCGGGGAAGGTGCTCGAGGATGTCCCCCGCCACGATCACGTCGAAGGGGAAGGCCCACGGCCGCAAGAGGCCTTCCGGGAGGTCGCCGATGTAAACGTCATCGAGAACGCCATCGGCCCCGCGGGCGGCCTCGGCGTCGGTCTCGATCCCGCAGAGATACCGGCATCGGGGCCTGATGCGACGGACGAGCTCCCCGCTCCCGAATCCGAGGTCGAGGAGGGAGATCCGGTCGCCCCGGCTCGCCGCGCGCTCGAGCAGGAGGACGTGCGAGGAGCCCGGGATTTCCTTCCACGGGTATCGCGGCTCTCCGGCGGAGGGAATCACGACGGCGACCGCTGGGCAATGGGGAGACGACGTCCGCTCCCGAATGCCTTCTTCGAGACCTTCAGGCCAGGCGCGGCCTGCGCGCGCTTGTACTCGGCCCGGTCGATCTTCCGTGAGATCTCCTCCACTAGCTCCCGGCTCGCGCCGGTTTGGCGGGCCGTGGCCGCGACGGAGACGTTCCGCTCCACGAGGCGCTCGAGGATCCGGTCCAGAAGCGGGTAAGGCGGGAGCGAGTCCTGGTCGGTCTGGTCCGGCCGGAGCTCGGCCGAGGGCGGCTTCTTCAGGGAGGAGACGGGGATCAGGGGCCGCCCGGCCTTGGCGTTGAGATGGCGGGCCAGGGCGTACACCCTCATCTTTGGGAGGTCGGAGATCGGGGCGAGGCCGCCGCACATGTCCCCGTAGAGGGTGCAGTAGCCAACGGCCAGCTCACTCTTGTTCCCGGTCGTCAGGACCAGCGGGCCGAACTTGTTCGAGACCGCCATCAGGATCATGCCGCGGATCCGTGACTGGAGGTTCTCCTCGGCGACGTCCTCGGGAAGGCCCTGGAAGAGGGGCGCGAGCGACGACCGCGCGGCCGCGAAGAGCGGCTCGATCGGGACGTTCTCGAACCGAATACCGAGGTTCTCGGCGAGCTGCCGGGCGTCGGCGAGCGAGCCCGCCGAGGAATAGCGTGACGGGAGGGCGATGCCGGTGACGTTCTCCGGCCCGAAGGCCTCGATGGCCAGGGCGGCGACGAGTGCCGAGTCGATCCCCCCGGAGAGGCCGAGGACCGCTGACCGGAAACCGCACTTGCGGGCGTAGTCGCGGATGCCGACCACGAGGGCCCCATGAAGGGCCGCCATGGGGTCGTCCCACCGGTGGTCGGGTCGCATGCGGGAGACGGGGACGACGGAGGTCTTTCCCTTCGCGTCGCGGACCAGGTCGACCAGCAGAAGGCTCTCCTCGAACAGCGGGGCTGCGGCGCAGGCGTGCCCGGTCCGGTCGACGACGAGGGAGCCCCCGTCGAAGACCAGCTCGTCGTTCCCGCCGACGAGGTTCACGTAGGCCACCGGGACCCGACCATCCCGCGCCAGGCGGGAGAGCATCCTCTGCCGGAGGCGGGGCTTTCCCTCCGAGAACGGCGAGGCCGAGATGTTCAGGAGAAACGTCGCACCGCGGCGCAGCAGCTCTTCCCCTGGGTCCTCCTGGTAGAGGCGCCGTACCCTCCAGAAGTCCTTGTCGTTCCAGAGGTCCTCGCAGATCGTCAATCCGACCCTTTCACCTCCGAAGCGAACGAGCGTGGGGGCGGCGGCCGGCTCGAAGTAGCGTCCCTCGTCGAACACGTCGTACGTCGGGAGCAGGGTCTTGCCCGCCACCGCCGGAGGCCGACCCTTCCGGACGAGGACCGCGGCGTTGAGGAACGGCTTCCCGCTCGACCGGGGGTTCGGAAGGAACGTCCCGACGAGAAGAGCGGTCCCGCGGGCGCGAGCCTGCAGCCGCTTCAAGGCGAGCGCGGCCGACCTCTGGAAGGCCGGGCGTTCGAGCAGGTCCTTCGGGGGGTAGCCGCACAACGCGAGCTCGGGGACGGCGAGGAGGTGGGCGCCGGCGGTCTCGGCCTGCCGCCAGACCCGCGAAATGCTCTCGAGGTTCCCGTCGAAGTCGCCGACCGTCGTGTCGATCTGGCCGAGAGCGAGGCGCACGACCTTACTCGGCCCGCTCCAGCGCGGTCTCGCGTCGGACCGCGACGACGGAGGTCCTGGAGAAGAGATCGGCCAGGGTCCTTCCCCGCCGGTCGAAGGCGGCGACGAGCATCGGGACGCCGGCCAAAAGCCCAGTCAGGACGAAACCGACAAACCGGAGGAACGAGGCCAGGAGAGTGGGAGACCTCCCGTCGCCCGCCACGACTTTCAGGTCCGCGAGCGCCATTCCGGGTGTCGTGCCCCAGACGAACGGGACGAGAACGAGCAGGACGAGCGCGACCAGTGCGAGGAACGCAGCTATCCAGAGAAGTGCGGCCGGCGGGAAGCGGAGGTCGAGGAAGAAGGCGCCGGCCGCGACCTGAACGGCGCCGACGAGCGCGAGGATCAAAAGGTCGGCAAGGCCGGCCACCACCCTTCGGGCGAACGAGACGGTGACCTCGACCTTCGCCCCAATAGGACCGGCGGCCTCCTCGGGCGCTGAGGCAAGTGGGGGCGCCGCTTCCGCTGGGGCGGCCTCCTGCGGACTCGGGCTTCTCGGCCGCCGGGTGGCGGAGGGGGCGGCTTCCCTCCCAAGCGGCATCTCGCCGATGTCAGGAAAGAGGCTCAGCGTCTCGGGGCGACGGGCAGCCTTCGGCGAGGGGTCGGGACCGATCGGGTGCTCGGCGAGCGGGTCGTTGGGAGGAGTCGGCATGAGAGGCGGTCAGGATCTCATGGACGGGGCATGGCGTTCTTCACGTAAATGCGCGAGAGGATGTCATTCGTCCCCTGGGAGTACTTCTTGGAAAATCTCAGGTGTCTGGTCGCCTCGGCGTCCGACGGGCGGAGCGCCGCCGCCTCCTGGAACGACGTCGCGGCCTTCTTCGCGTTTCCCGCTTGCAGGTCCTGGATCCCTTCATTGAAGTAGGACTTGAAGAGGAACTCCTCGACGTCCTGGTTCTTCATGTCCTTCTTGCGAAGGTCCCATAGGAGCTTGATCGCGCTCTCGTAGTCCTGCTCGTTGTAGGAACGGACGGCGCTCGCGAGCGCGGAGAGGTGCTCCCGGGCGCGTGTGAGGGCCTGGGCGGCCTCTGTGTCGCCGGGCCGCGCCTTCACCACGGGGTCGAGGGCTTTGACGGCCTCGATGTAGCGATTGGCGGAAATCGCGGCGAAGCCCGCGACCCTCATCTCGTCGATCGACGCGGCGGAGGACGCCGCAGAAGGCAGGCCCGGGACCGCGGACGACTTGAACTTGTCGATCAGGGCGAGCGCGTCGCGATGTCGCGGGTCGGCGTCGGGAATCGAGACGAGGATCTGCAGGGCCTCGTCGGCCTTCCCTTGGTTGAACAGCGCCTGCGCCTTCGCGATCAGGTCCTCTCCGACGGCCTTCGGAGCGGATGCCGCCTTCGGGACGGGTGGAGGAGGAGCCGGCTTCTTCCGGGAGGAAAGGAAGATCCCGCCCCCGGCCAGGACGACGGCGGCCACCAACGCGGCGATTACCACCCGGAGGTCGATCCGGATCACCTTCTTCGCGGGTTCGGGAGCGGCCGGGTGCGACGAGGGAGGGACCAGGGTTCCCGGAGCGAGCTGCTCGTCGCTGAACGAGCTGGACGAGCCAGGCTCAAAGAGGCTCGTCACCTCTCCGCTCTCCAGGGAAGCGGGAGGCGTCATGTCGCTCAAAAAATCGGAGCCGGATCCCCGGAACGGCGAAGCGGCCGACTCGTTCTGCGAGAGCGCCGACTCGATCTGGTTGAGGTAGTTCCTGGCAGTTGGCTCGCTCTCGGAGAGGGCCAGGACGTCGAGAAACTTGCTGCGGGCCTAGACGAAATCCCGGGAATCGAAGAGCTGGATCC
>CALFNC010000425.1 GCA_937902605.1 uncultured Acidobacteriota bacterium
ACCACCGAGATCTACACTCTTTCCCTACACGACGCTCTTCCGATCTTCTCGGCGTCTTCCGGGCCGCGACCGAACGCGGAATCTGGACGTTCGGCGCGAACAAGGACCAAAATGCCCTCTCCCCCTCGATCCTCGCCTCCGCGGTCATCGACATGCCGCGGGCGTTCGTGGAGACCGCCCGGATCGTGAAAGAAGGCCGATTCGACGGGAAGCTGATCCGATACGGCCTCGAGAGCGGAGTCGTCTCGTTCGTCTGGAACCCCGCCGCCCTCTCTCGTGTCCCGGCACCCGTCGTGGACGAGGTGGCCAGCGTCAAGGAGAAAATCGAAGCTGGCAAGGTGGCAGTCCCTAGAGGCAATTTCTAGTGACCTTGCTCTTCGCGCGGGGGCACCCCGAAGGCTCTCGGGACCGAGGCACCGTGAGGGCCCTCCGCCCCTATTCGGTCCTGGCAGCCCACTACGACGAGGTCTACGCCGTCTGGCGCAGTTTCCTCTCGACGGCCCGGGACGAGATCCTCCGGTCGAAGAAGGCGTCCTGGGAGAGGACGATCGACATTGGCTGCGGAAGCGGGTGGCAGTCGCTCGAGCTCGCCCGCCGGGGAGCCCGCGTCGTCGCGGTCGACCCGGCCCGGCCGTTCCTCACACGGCTCCGGGCCAGGGTCCGCGAGGAACGGCTCAAGGTCGAGGTTCGAGCGGGTGCGCTTCCCGACCTCCCGCTCCGCGCTGGCGACCAGTTCGACCTCGCGATCGCCACGTTCGACGTCCTGAATCACCTCGAGAGAAAAAGCGATCTCCCTCGCGCCTTCCGGTCGGTCCGGTCGGCGCTCCGGAACCGCGGGCACTTCCTCTTCGACCTGAATACGCCGGAGACGATCGAGCTGTTTCCAGAGCACCACAGAGTCGTCCGTCTCGACGGCGGGATCCTCTCGGCCGAAAGCGGGACGTACGACGAGCAGACCGGCGTCGGGACGGTTCACCGGGATTGGTTCCTTCCGATCGTGGGTCGACGTGGCGTCTACCGCCGCCTCGTCGAGGAGTACCGCGAGATCGCCTGGGAGAAAAGAGAGGTCGCCCGGGCCCTGGCTGAGACCGGCTACGCGATCCGGCTCTTCGCCGACGCCTCCGGCTGGATGTCCTTCTCCCCGCCCGGGGCTCGATGGATCGTCCTGGCGAAGGCTGTCTGAAGTGTGCTCGCGGAGCTATTCGCGGGGGGTAGGGACCGGGGCGGGACTCCCCTTGTCGCCCCGTCCGGGCAGCACGTGCTGGGGTCCACCCGCCCGTCCGTGGCGTTCCTCGAATCGTTCCCGGCGCCACTCGTCGCGGAGTTCGAGGATCCGCTGCCACTGCTCGTCCGAGAGGACCCCCTTCATCTCCACGATCATCATGGTCCGCGTTTTTCCGAGCCGCGCCTTCGCCTGCTCGAGGGCGTCGGTGGCTGTAGAGATCCGGGCCGGGTCGCTCCCCTTCTTCGTCAGAAGCTCCTCGAGGTCGACGGCCCGCCGGTCGACGTCGGCTTTCAGGTCGATGAAGGAGCGCCGGTTCTTTGAGAAGATTTCGTCGAGCCGTTCCTGCTGGTCGGGCTTGATCTTCAGGCGTTCCACGATCCGCGGCCGCTTCCACCATTTGCCGAGGGGCACCTCGGGCAGCTGGGCGAAAGCCGGCGCTGTGGCCAACGTGAACAGGAGCGCGGCGAGAGCCGTCGACGCGTGGCGGAAAGCTCGAAAGGACATCTCAGACCTCCTCGGGAATCAACGAACGGAAGGGCAGCTCCTCCGACAGAGCCTGGTCGACTCCCTGCAGGAGCTCGTCGTCCCGGACGTCCGCCGCGCTCGCGAGATCGTTCGGGAGCGTGGCCCGGGGCTCCGCCGCCGTCGAGGCGGGCGGCCCGACCAGCGTCCCGTGGGGCCTAAGAACGGAGATCCCGGCCACCAGGGCCAGAGCCGCAGCAAGGCTCGCGGCCGCGACCGCCGGCCGCCTTACGGCGCGCGCGGTCCATCGGAGCGGGAACGACGCCATGCCAGCTGTCGCCGCCTCGTCGCGCACCCGGGACAGGGTCGAGCTCCGCTGCTCGTCCCAAAATGCCGGCGGGATCTCCTCCAGGACTCCTTCCACGGCCCCCTTGTCGAGCAGCGACGCCTCGCGCAGCCGGGCGACCTTCTCCAGGCACTCCGGGCAGACGGACAGGTGAAGCGGGACGGGGACGGCCCCCTCGTGAACCGGGAAGACCCGGGCGACGATCTCCTCGCTGGTCAGGTGGCGTTCATGGAATCCGGCTGCGTTCATCGGAGATCCTCCAACCGCTCGCGGAGCTTCCGGGTCGCCCGGAACAGGTGCGATTTCACGGTCCCTTCGTCGAGACCCATCGCCTCGCCGATCTCGGCGATCGACCTTTCCTCGTAGTGCTTCATCACGAAGGCGGCGCGTTGGCGGGGAGAGAGGTCCTCCAGCGCCATCCCGATCCTTTTCCGGATCTCGCGCGAGAGCAGGTCCCGCTCGGGTGAGGTGCCGTCTCCCGGGTCGAAGGCGGCCGGGATGTCGCCGTCCCTTTCCGATCCACCGAGATCGCCGAACGCGACCGAGGGTTTCCTTCGCCGAATGCCGTCCCGCACGGAGTTGATCGCGATCCGCGTGATCCAGGTCTCGAAGGCGGCCTCTCCCTTGAAGTCATGAAGCCCCTTGAACGCCTTCACGAAAACGTCCTGGGTCGTGGAGTCGGCCTCGGAAACGTCTCGGACCAGCGTGTAGACCAGGCGAAAGACCCTCTTCTGGTAGGTCCGGACGAAGTGCTCGAAGAGATCGACCTCGCCCTGCCGGATCCGCTCGATCAGCCCGGCCTCTCGAGCCCGCTCGCCAACGCGTTCGGGCCGCCCCGCAGTCCACGGGGGGCCCTTCTTCCTGGTCTCCGAGGGCTCTTCGCCGCTCAAGGTCGCATGCTCCGGCGCCGCTCCAGCGAAACGCGAGGGGCTCGAAGCCAGGACGTTCCGCATGCCCTGTTAGACGTCCCCGGCTCCCCTCGGTTTACGGCCAGTTGCTGTGCTCCCAACAGGATACCCCAACTCAGAGCTCCAAGCCGGACGTCCCTTCCGCCAGGGGCGCAGTGCCTGCTTGAGGTCGTCCCAGAGCCGGATGCGGAATCGGAGGACCGACAGGAGAAGGCCGGCCATCGCCGGGGTCTCCTCGGGATGGAAATAGCTGTCCAGAAACAGCATGCGGTCCTCCGCCGAGTTCAGGCCGGGGCGCGAGAGGTCCCGGAAGCGCCTCCAGGTCCCGATCGGGCCTTTCAGGATCCGGGCTCGTTCGAGATCGACGAGCCAGAGCCGCGGCTCCCCCTGGTCGACCGTCACGAGGATGTTCCCGTCGGTGAAGTCACGAAAGAAGACCCCGCGGTCGTGGAGCACGCGGGCCAGGCGGCCCAACCCCTTCACCACCTTCTCGAACGACAGCGCGAGCGCCGGAGGCGGTATATTCGCCTCGTACCGATGACGGAACCAGGCTCGGACCTGCTCGCCTCCCTCGATCCGCCGGCAGACGAACCAGGTCTCTTCCGGGAAGACCCCGAGCGCGAGCGGGTCCGGCGTCGGGAGCCCTCTCGTCTTCATCGTGTGAGCCGTCTCGAACGCCCGCTCGCCCTTCGTCTTCCCGGTGAGCCTCTGCTTCCAGTCGATCCGGATCTTCTTGACGACGGCCGGCACGGCGCGCCCTTCGTCGTGGAAGAGGGCGTCCACGACCTCATGCCGGCCCGGATAGCGGTGGCCGCCTTCCGATGGGAACTCGAGCCGGGCCTCGATCGACTCGTTCATCGCGAGAGGAGCTGCGCCGTGTCACCGCCGACCGGCTGCCGGTCGACGACCTTGAGCCCTTTTAGGAGCGGGTCGGTCCAGCTCCGGCTCTCGCTCTCGTCGGCCAGAACGTAGCCCGCCGGTGTCCGCTGGAGCCATGCCGCCAGGTCGGCCTCCTTCCGGAAATGCTCGGTGCGGCGGCGCAGCACAAGGATCGGATAGCACCGATACGTCCCGCCGAAATAGGCCAGCGGACGGTCCCCCCGGACCACGGGCGCGATCCGCTCGTAGAACGGTCGGCCCGTCTTCAGCGAGTCGATCGCCGGGAAAATCGCCAGAGCGGCGCAGGCCTCAGATCGGAAGAGCACACGTCTGAACTCCAGTCACGCCAATATCTC
>CALFNC010000426.1 GCA_937902605.1 uncultured Acidobacteriota bacterium
CCGATCCCGGATCACCATCGGGACGACAAACGTCCGGGTGGGGGCGGCTCCGCCGAGGGCTCGCCGGAGAGGGGAATCCTCGTCCGGCGGGACGGCGATCATCGACCGCTCGCGTCGAAGGACGGCGGCGGCGAACGGGTCCGCATCCGCAGGGAGGTCGAGCCCTTTCACCGCATCGTCCTTCCCGCCCGAGACATCGAAGCCGATCGCCTTCCATCCGGTGATCCGGTCATTCCGGAGGACGAGCAGAGCGACGCGCGAGGCGTGCGCGTTCGCCTCTGAGAGAAAGCGGGTCAGGACGTCCACCTGGGTCCGCGCCGACTCGATGGCCGACAGCGACGATCGCACGAGGGACCAGTTCGACGAGACCGAGGGGACCAAGACCTCGACGCGCTCCACCACCGTCTCGACGACCGTCTCGATGACCTTCTCGGGGGGCGGCATGACATCCTCGAGAAGGAGCCGGACGATGTCCTCGGGAAAGAGGGAGCGGGCCTGCGCGGGGATTCGTTCCCCGGCGGCCGTCAGAATGGTGTCCACCTCGCGCCGGGTATCCGCCAGCGACGACTTCCACGTGGCGAGGTGGTCCTCGAGGTGAGTCGACAGCGCTTCGATGAAGCGGCGAGTGGCGACGGGGTCGAGAGCCATATTCCTTCCTTCCGGAGCCGCGTGATCTGAACGGGCGATCATCGATTATAGAGGGGCATCGACCGATGATGGGTGGACGCTGCCCGGAGTTGACGGAAGGGGCGGATCCGCGATAACCTCAAAGTTTACCCGAGCCCGGCAACCAGAGCCTGGCGACATCCGGCCCGAAGGGGGGGAATAAACGAAGTGCCTCTGATCCACGTCAAGGAAGACGAGTCGTTCGAGAACGCCCTCCGGCGCTTCAAGCGGAAGTGCGAGAAGTCCGGGATCCTCTCCGAGCTGAAGAAGCGGCAGCACTACGAGAAGCCGTCCACGAAGAGGAAGCGGAAGGCGATCGCGGCCCGTAAGAAGATGCTCCGAAAGCTCGCCGAGGAACGCCGGACCGGAATGTAACCGGTCCCCGGCGGCAATCCCTCCCTAGCCGTTTTCCCCAAGCTTTTCCCTAGAGTGACCACTCATTCCGAACTCGACTGGCCCGGCGTGCTCAGGCTCGCCGGGCGTTTTTGTTCCACGGAGAGGGGGCGGACCCGCATCCTCGAGACCGGGCCGTCGGCCGATCGACGAGAGGTCGAACGGCGGGCCGAGCTGACGAGGGACCTCGGCGCCCGCGCCGCCCTCGCCCCGCCAGTGACTCTCGGCGGCCTCGACGAGGGAGCGGCCCTCCTGCCGAAGCTCGGCGCCGTCGGCGCCGCTCTCCGGCCGGAGGACCTCCTCGACCTGTTCGCACTACTCGAGCGATCGGAGGGAGCGCGCCACGCGGTTCCGGTGGAAGGGGTAGATTTTCCCGAGCTTAGCCGGCTTCTCGCCCCACTCTCCGACTTCGAGGACCTTCTCAGCGAGCGCGCGGTCACGTTCGAGCCGGACGGCCGGATCAAAGACACGGCCTCCACGCGCCTCGCGGGGATCCGGGGGGCGATCGTCCGCCTCCGCCGGGAGATCGTCCGCCGACTGGAGGAGTCGGCCCGGAGCCGCCCGGAGCTCCTCGAAGGGGGCTATGTCACGGAGAAGAGCGGACGATACTGCCTGCCGGTCCGGTCGGACAGGAGGGACGGCGTTGCGGGAATCGTCCACGAGCGTTCCGGGTCCGGGCAGACTCTCTTCGTTGAACCGCTCGCGGTCGTGGAGTCGAACAACGCTCTCGCCGAGGCGATCGACGAGGAGCGTGAGGAGGTCCACCGCATCCTGGTCGCGGTCACCGCGCGCTTCTCGGCGCGGAAGCCCGAGCTGGTCGAAGCCGTCCGGATCCTTGCCGAGCTCGACGCGGCCCAGGCGCGATCCGAGTTCTCCCGCCGCGTCGACGGAGTCTTCCCGACGTTCTCCGACCGGTTCGTTCTTCTGGGGGCGCGTCACCCGCTGCTCGACCGCCGTCTGGCCCCTCTCCGGGAAGAGGTCTTCGGCGAGCGGCCAGAGGAACGCGGCGGCGACGCGGTCCCGATCGACCTCGTCCTGCCGGAAGATCGCCGCCTGCTCCTCCTATCCGGTCCCAACGCGGGTGGCAAGAGCGTGGCGATGAAGACGGCGGGGCTCTTCGCGCTGATGGCCCAGAGCGGTTTCGCGCTGCCTACCCGGCCGGGAAGTACCCTTCCCGTCTTCGACCAGGTCTTCGTCATCGCCGGCGACGCGCAGGACCTCCTCGGAGACCTGTCGTCGTTCGCGGCGTCGATGACGCGGACCGCGCGGGCACTGGAACGGGCCACGCCGCTGAGCCTCCTGCTTCTCGACGAGCTGGGAAGCGGGACCGATCCGGACGAGGGCGCCGCCCTTGCCATCTCGGTCCTCGAGGAGGATCTCGCTCGCGGCGGTTTCACCATCGCGACGACGCACCTCTCGGCAGTCAAGGAGTGGGCGCACCTCCGGCCGGAGGTCCTGGCGGCCGCGATGGAATTCGACGAGGAGGCGGGCCGGCCGACCTTCCGAGTGAAGCCGGGTGCCGTGGGGCGGTCGAGAGCGCTCTCCGTCGCGGCGAAGGCCGGTGTCCCCGAGAAGGTGCTCTCGCGGGCGCGCGAGCGCCTCGGCACCGGCTGGGCCGCCGCCGATGCGGCCCTGGAACGTCTCGAGCGGGAGGTCCGGCAGGCCCGCAACGAGCGGGAACGGGCCGAGGAGGCCGTGCGGGACGCCGAGCGCCTGCGGGAGCGGGCCGAGGCAGACCGCCGTCGCCTGGACGCGGAACGGGCCCAGATTCGGGAGAAGGCGAAGGTGGCGGTCGACCGGGCGATCGAGGCGCTCCGTGAGCGAACCCGGCGGGAGCTCGACCGGATCCGGGAAGAGGTTCGATCCGGCCGAGCCCTCTCGCGAGGCGCTTTGACGACGATCCTCCACGCGGCCCAGGAGGAGGCGGCCTTCCTCACCGATGACGAACCGCGGTCCCCGAGCTCCGTCTCCGTCGGCGACCAGGTCCGGGTCCACCCGTTCCGGACCACAGGTCGGGTGACCTCGATCGACCTGGGACGGGGCGAGGCCGAGGTGGAGGCATCAGGCAAGAGGATGAAGGTCGCCCTGAAGGACCTCGTCGGCGTGGCCGGCGCGATCGCTCCCCCGCGGCGGCCGGCCGTCGGCGACACCCGCCCGACCGCCCCGCCTCAGACCTCGGCTCAGGCCCAGGCGGAGCTCATCCTCGTCGGCCTGCGCATCGATGCGGCTCTCCCCGAGATCGAGCGGGCAGTCAACGACGCCCTCCTGGGCGGACGGGGCGCGGTCCGGATCGTCCACGGACACGGCACCGGACGCCTCGCCGCGGCGGTCCGCGAGTTCCTCTCGGAGCACCCGGGGGTTGCCTCGCACCGGCCCGGGGACGAGAGCGAGGGCGGGGGAGCGGTGACGATCGCCCTGCTCGACGTCTGAGGCGCCGGTGGAGCTCTACGAGATCACCGACGACGTCAAGCGGGACGTCCTCGCCGCCACCGACCTCGTCCAGCTGATCGGAGCCGTCACCGCGCTCAAGAAAGCGGGGAGCTCCTGGAAGGGCCTCTGCCCCTTTCACACCGAGAAGACGCCCTCGTTCCACGTCCACGCCGAGAGGGGCTATTACTACTGCTTCGGGTGCGGGGCGAAAGGGGACGCGATCACCTTCGTCCGCGAGACGGAGCGGATGGAGTTTCCGGAGGCGGTCGCGTACCTCGCCAGGCGGGCCGGGATCGCCTTGCCGGTCCGCCGAACCGGTTCACGGGTCGACCGCGCCAAAGAGACCCGGAGCGCCGAAGCGTTGGCGGCGGCGGCGAAGCTATTCTCCAACCAGCTGATGCGCCATCCGGGTGTCGTGGCGCTCCTTGAGAAGCGGGGAATTGCGCGGGAGGAAGCCCAGCGACTCGGGTTCGGCGCCGCGCTCGACTCGTGGGACAGCTTGAAGAACGCGCTCGGCTCGTCGTTTTCCGAGGAGGTCCTTTTCGAGGCCGGCCTCCTGAGCCGGAGCGACGACAGCGGACGCGTCTTCGACCGCTTCCGGAACCGGCTGACGATCGAGATCCGGGATCCGCGCGGCGAGATCCTCGGCTTCGGCGCCCGGGCGCTCGGCGACGATTCGCCCAAGTACCTGAACACCC
>CALFNC010000427.1 GCA_937902605.1 uncultured Acidobacteriota bacterium
CGAGGTCAACCGCGAAGGCGCGGAAGTAGAGCGTCGGCAAATTGCGGTGCGTGACCTGGATCGACCGTTTCCCGGCGGCGTCGCTCGCCATCGCCGCGATCCGCCACGAAGGCTCCTCGATCGACGACGCGATCGCCCGGCACCGCTTGCCACCCGGGGAGTCCGGGTAGGCCTTCGCCCCCTCCTCGGCGATCGACCGGGCGCGGACGAGATTGCCGCGGCCGCTCTCGCTCTTCACGAGATCGGACAGCTCTGCCTGTCCCATCGCCCACCAGGAGACGGGCCGGTAAAAACTGATCCGCCGCTCGAACTCTTTCCGGACCGCCAGGCGGTCACGACCGTCCGTGAACGCCGTGTGGAGCCGCCGGGTGCGTTCCAGCAGGGCCTCCAGCTCGGCCTCCCTCCGTCCGGCGCTCCGGTGCCAGGCCATGAGGTCGCCCAGGATCGCGCTCAGCTTCCGCAGCGGGTGGAGAGCCGGGTCGTTCAGCCGTTCCGGGTCCGCGCCAGTCTCGCCCTTTGCGAGCTGGCCCGCGTCCAGCCGGTAGACGTCGTTCGATTCCTCGGGACGCCAGCCGCTCGAGTCGGCGAGGAAGTCGACGAACAGGTACGAGACCGCGTCGCGGAGCGTCGGCCGGACGCCGGCCGGGTACGTGTTCGGCTGGATGTAGTCCGGCAGCCGGGAGGCCGGTTCTCCCCCGAGCGTCTCGCGGCGGCTCCAGACGTCCGCGAAGGCCCGTCCCGCTTCCGCCCAAATCTGGTCGCGGGTCCATGACTTCAGGTCGACGGCCCCTTTCGTCTCGACCCGCTCGCGCTTGCCGATCTCCCAGCCGTAAATCCGAACGTAGTTGACGAGCGACTGGCCGTAGAAGAGGTCGAGGGACGCACGGTTCAGCGCTCCCTCCGGCCACGGCTCGTCCTTCAGAAACCGAACCGCGGTCTCGTAGCCGTGGAGGGCAGTCCGGAGCTGGACCTCGCGGATCAGAGCCTTCGTCCACTCGTCCCCGTTCCCGGCCGCGCGGGCCGACTTCCGGATCCCTTCGACGGCCGCACGGGCCTCCTCGAGCTTCTGCTCGCCCTCGAGACGTTCAACCTCTTTCCAGGTCAACTTTTTCACGGCGCCGTCTCCTCTGGAGTCAGAGCCCTTCGGGGACACCCCTGTCCGCTCCGGGACCACAGCGGGCAACCCCAGGAGGGTCGCAGCGGCCAGCGTGAGAGAGGAGACGGATGCGACAAAGAGACGTGAGCCGCTCTTCATACCGAAAGCATATGCCCTGGGGCGAGCGGGAGTTCAGCCAGCCCGCGAAGCGTCTCAGCGAAACAGCCGGACCGCACCAGCCTGGATGACCGCCTCCTGGTGCGGGACCTTCCCGGCCAGGAGCCGGAGGAGCTTCGGCCAGAACTTTGGCTCCGCCGCCCGTCCCTGCAGGCTGGCGAACCACTCCTCGGACTTCATCCCCCGGAGGTTCCCCCGGTGGCGGAGGATTCGGTCGCAAAGGTCGGGGCGCTCGTTCCCCGCGAGATCGACGAACGACGCCTTCGGTCCCCCCCCGGTCCGATGGAACAGGAGAACTCCCGCGACGTCCTCTCCTGCCTTCGGGAGCTTCACGATCCCCGCACGTCCCCGGGACCCGTCCTCGAGCTCCTGGAAGATCCCCTCGACGAGCGGGTGGCCGGAGGCGAAGAAGTCGAGCTCCTCCCGCTCCACGGCTTCGCCCCGCGAGAAGGTCCCGAGAAAGCGGGAGCCGCCGGGGACGCCGGGCAGGTGCTCGAGGATCGCCTCACCCCCGAACTCGATGTACCAGCAGCTCTTCCCGGGGCGGTCCGCCGTCTCGAAGCCGAAGAGGTCGCACGCTTCCAGGACGAACCGCTCCATCGCCTCGTCGAGGTGGCCGGGGATCCGGGCGAGGATCCCGTCGGACATCGAGACCTGGTATCCGCCCGCATGGAGGTGGTGGTAGATCCCGGTCGCCCGGGCTGTCGCCGCCTCCCGAACCTGCCGGGCGAGCGCATCGACCTGGAGGCTCCCCTTGCCGGCGCGGTCGAGCCGGCGAGCCTTGCCGATGGCGGCCTCGACGCCCGCCAGCGACCGCTCGAGCCCGCCGAGCGGCTCGGTGAAGAGCCCGATCTCCTCGTAGAGCTTCACGAGCTCGGCGCCGAAGCCCGACGGCGGCCGGAAGTAGACGATCTCCACCGGCGTCGTTCGGCTGATCCGGTCGAGCCGCCCGATCCGCTGCTCTACCGAGGCCGGGTCGTCCGGGAGGTCGAACAGGACGAGCCGGCGGCAGAACTCGAAGTTCCGTCCTTCGCCGCCGCACTCCGTCGCGATGAGAAATAGCGGGCCGTCGGGACGTCGGAACTCGGCCACCTCCAGATCGCGCCGCTCCGGCGTCATCTCCTCGTGGAAGACCGCGACGCGACGGCGCGTCGCCGACTCGAGGATCTCCTTCAGCGCCGCGAGCGTCCCCCGCTCGTGACAGAAGATGAGGGACTTCCCCTCTTCGACCCCGCCGCGCGCGAAAAGAGGCACCTTCTCGACGAGCCACTCGACGCGCGGGTCGGACTGGTCCCGGCGGTCCCCGCTTAGAGCCTCGACCTCGGGAACCCGTGGGAGATCCACCGGCTGCGGGACCCTGGGCGGCAGACCACCGATGTCGACTCGGCGCGTCGCGCTCGTGCACGGAGGCAGGGGTCGCCCCGCCGCAAGGGCGGCGAGGAACTCCTCCTCGGACGAGTAGGCTTCCGGCCGGATCAGCTCGAGGAGTCGGAAGAAGCCGTGTGCGTCGGCCTCGAGCGGCGTCGCCGAGAGGACGAGGAGGTGCTTCGTGGCGGCGGCAAGGGGCGCGATCGCGCGGTACGCGTCGTTGCCGGCGTCGGCGGGCCCGCGCTCGAGCCGGTGGGCCTCGTCCACGACGAGGAGGTCGATGTTCGCTGTGGCCGCCTGGGCCACGAGGGCCGGCTCGCGCTCGAGATCCTCGAGGGAGACGACCATATGACGGTGGGCCTCGAATGGGTTGAACTCCTCGCCGTGCTCCATGGCCACGTCCTCGCGCCGTTTTCGGTCGAGGAGGACGAAGGTCTGGTGGAACTTCCGGTAGAGCTCGCCCAGCCACTGAATCGTCAGCGTCGACGGGGCGATCACGACCGCCCGGTCCGCCCGGTTGGTCCGAAGCAGCCGCGAAAGGATCAGGCACGCCTCCACGGTCTTCCCGAGCCCGACCTCGTCCGCGAGGAGCCACCGCACCGGGTCGGACGCGGTCGCCCGCTCGGCCACGTGGAGCTGGTGCGGGAAGAGCGCAATGCGCCCCCCGAGGAATGAGCCGAGGCCTCGGGCTGTCCGCGTCCGCGAGAGGAGAGTTCCATCGAGCCGGTTCCGGAAGGCAGCTCCCCGGTCGACCTGGAGCGCCGCAAGCCGTTCGATCGGGTCGGCCGGCAGCTCCATCGGCCAGAGCCCGTCGTCCGGGACCACCTCGCCGCTTGCGAGCCTCCACGAGGGGGGGGCGTCAGCCGAGGGCCCGGCGATCCGCTCGACGATCCGGGACTCGTTCCCGGTCGCCTCCACACGGACCCTGAGCCCCGGCCCGAGAACCAGCCGCCTGAGGGCCGTGTCGCCGGCGGCGAACGTCAGACGGGTGCCGTCTCGCGGGAAGAGCACCGTGATCCTCCGGCCCGACACGTCCTCCACCTTTCCCGGCCCCAGGTCGGGGTTGAAAGTGTGAACGAGACGATCGTTGACTCGGAACGGGCGAGGCGACTCAGCCATCGAAGAGGGCGACCCGCTCAGGCTCCCAACGCCCCACGGATCTCGGATTCCAGGACGCCGGGTCGAATCTCCCGGAGCTCGTACCGGACGCGCACCGCCGGCTTGTCGATCTTCAGCACTCTCGTGAGGTCGATCGGCGTCCCGACGACCACGACGTCGCACGGGGTTCTCCGGATCGTCTCCTCGAGCTCGGCGATCTGTTCCGCGCCGTACCCCATCGCCGGGAGGATCCCCGCCGCGTTCGGGTACTTCTCGAAAGTGGCCGCGATCGAGCCCGCGGCGTACGGGACCGGGTCGACGACCGAGGCCGCGCCGGCGTTCCGGGCGGCCACCATCCCCGCGCCGTAGGTCATCCCGCCGTGCGTCAAGGTCGGCCCGTCCTCGATGACGAGCACCTTCTTCCCCTTCAAGAGCGCAGGATCGGAGCACGTCACCGGTGACTCCACCCGCAGGCAGGTCGCCATCGGGTTCAGCGAGTCCGCGGAGCTCTCCACGTTTCGGATGTCCGCCTCCGCGGCCGTGTCGCATTTGTTGATCAGGATGATGTCGGCCATCCGGAAGTTCGTCTCGCCAGGGTGGTAGCTCCTCTCGTGGCCCGCCCGGTGAGGGTCGGCGACGCAGAGGTGGAGGGTGGGCACGTAGAACGGCAGGTCGTTGTTTCCCCCATCCCAGAGGATCACGTCCGCCTCGACAGCCGCCTTGGCGAGGATCTGCCCGTAGTCGACACCGGCGTAGACCACGAACCCGTTATCGAGGTGCGGCTCGTATTCCTCCCGCTCCTCGATCGTGCAGCGCTCCCGGTCCAGGTCGGCGTACGTCGCGAAGCGCTGGCACGCCTGGGCCGCGAGATCGCCATACGGCATCGGGTGCCTCACCACCACGACGCGCTTCCCGAGCTTCCGGAGAATCGTCGAGATGTAGCGGGTGGTCTGACTCTTCCCCGCGCCCGTCCGAACTGCGGTCACGGCGATCACGGGGACGGGTGATGCGAGCATCGTCCGGCGGGGGGCGAGAAGCTCGAAGTCGGCCCCCGCCGCCGTGCAGAGCGACGCGAGGTGCATCACCTGCTCGTGCGACACGTCCGAATACGAGAAGACGGCGGCGTCGATCGCCTCCTCGCGGATCAAGCGACCGAGTGAGTCCTCGGCGACGATCGGGATCCCTTCCGGATAGAGCGGCCCCGCCAGGACGGCCGGGTAGCGACGCCCCGAGATCCCGGGAATCTGGGTCGCCGTGAATGCCACGACGAGGGTCCCGGGGTCGTCGCGGAAGACCGTGTTGAAGTTATGGAAATCACGTCCCGCGGCGCCGAGTATCGCCACCCGTTTCCGATCTCGCTGCATGAAGAGGCCCTTTCTTCGCCGCCGGGAGGGGGATCACTTCGCGATTCTACCCGGCAACCCGGGACGCTCTCACGCCAGAGCCTGCACCAGGTCCTCCAGGAGGTCGTCGGGGTGCTCGAGCCCGATGGAGAGGCGCACGAGGTCCTGCGGCGTTGTCGAGTGGACCCCCTCGCTCGAGGCACGATGCTCGATCAGGCTCTCGAAGCCCCCGAGGGACGTCGCCCGGATGAAAAGCTTCGCCTTCGCCACCGTCGCCAGGGCTGCTTCCCGCCCGCCTTTCAGCTGGAAGGAGATCATGGCTCCGAAGCTCTCCATCTGGCGCCGGGCGGCCTCGTGCCCCGGGTGAGCCGCGAGCCCAGGGTAGTGGACGGCGGAGACGGCGCGGGGGTCCGCGAGGACCGCCGCCACGACACCAGCGCTCGCGCTCTGTGCGCGGATGCGGACCGCGAGAGTCCGCAGACCCCGAAGGACCAGCCACGAGTCGAAGGGCGACGCAATCGCGCCCCCGATGTGGCGGACATGACGGGTCTTCTCCAGGAGGGGGCCGCGCCGGGCGAAGACCAGGGCGCCACCCGCGACGTCACTGTGCCCTCCGATGTATTTCGTCGTGGCGTGGAGGACGACGTCGGCCCCCAGCTCGAGCGGCCGCTGCAAGACCGGCGTTGCGAAAGTGTTGTCCACGAGAACCGTCGCGCCGCTCGCTCGCGCCCGCGCCGCGGCCACGCGGAGATCGGTGATCTTCATCAGCGGGTTCGACGGCGTTTCGATCCAGACGAGCGCCGCTCCCGCGCCGAGCGCCCGGTCGAGGGCAGCTGGGTCGTCCATCGCAACGAAGTCGGTCCGCACGCCCCGCTGGGCCAGCAGGTCGGCGGCGGCCACCCGGTAGCCGTAGTAGACGTCGTCGGGGAGGAGGATCCGGGCACCCGCCGGGAGCGTCTCGAGGAGGGTGACGCCCGCCGCCATCCCCGATGCGAAGACGAGCGCGGCCTCCCCTCCCTCGGCGGCGGCGAGAGCCGCCTCGACCCGATCCTGCGTCGGGTTCGACTCCCGGATATAGGTGTGCCCCCCGAGCGGCGTCCCGTCCGGGTGCCGGGCGAACGTCGTCGAGAGGATGAGGGGAGGGGCCACCGCCCCGCTGACCGGGTCGGGCTCGGCGCCCGCGTGGAGGAGTCGGGTCTCGATTCTCATCGCCACAGCGTAACCCTCCGCGGAGCGATTCTCGTCATTGGCTGTGAAACAATCGGGCCGTGCTCGGACTCGCACTCCCCGTCGTTCTCGCGCTCGTTCGGCCCCCGCCCGCCGATCCCGCTGCGCCGGCCCCTCCCGACATCGCCGCGGGGGTCGCAAAGGGGCGAGAGGAGCTGGCCCGCTTTGTGTGGCGGCTAAAGACCGACATGAAGGTGAACGGCAGCCTCCGCCTCTCCAAGGTCGAGGATGTCCACCTTGGGCCGGACGGCCGACTCGTCATGCAGAAGACCGTCCGTTTCGAACGGAAGCCCCAGCCGACACCGCTTCCCTACAACGACCCACGGAAACACTACGAGGCCCCTCCCTCCGAGGAAGAGGAGGAACGGCTCTTCGACACGGCGCGGGACCTGATGCAGTTCTACGCGAGCCTCTCTCCCGAGCGGGTTGCGGCCTGGACGAAGAAAGCGGAAGTCATGCCGCACGACCCCGAGCGCGCGGGCCGGGAGAAGATGCACGGTCGGGGCCTCGGGCGGCCGGAAGACGACGCGGTCGTCTACCTCGACCCCGAGACACACACGGCCGTCGAGATCGAGGTCAAGACCTCGGTCAGCGCGAAGATCCTCCAGATCGCCTTCTTGCGGGTCTTCTTCGAGCCCCTCCGGACCGCGCGGATGGCCGACTCGCCACCGATCGTCCCGAAGCGCATCTTCATGAACCTCGACCAGGGCCGGCGTCACGTCACGCTTGAGATGGAGACCTCGGACTTTCGGACCTGGCCGTAGGCGCGAAGCGCCTTCGGCCAGGTTGGCTACTTCAAATCAGGGGGACCCGGGCCGGGTCCCCCTGCGCTGCTTTGCGGCTACCTCTCCGCGCCCGCGAGAATCTCCAACGGCGGGAGCCGCGAGCGTGAGTCGCGAAGGCGTCGAGCGCGGCCCGAGGTCCCCGCATGGCATGGATCAAATGCATCATCGATTTCGTACGATCCTGGGACCTAAGTTGGATCCGAACGCAAGGACTTCCTCCGGAGGTGCCCGGCGCCACCGCCTCCACCATCCCTCCGGACGGTCCACGGACCAGTACTTCCCTGCCCCGGCGCCGGGCACCTGTTTTTTTCCTCCGTTCAGGTCGGATCATCTCCCATGGGCGTGTTACAGTTTTTTCGTGGCCAAAGGTGAAGCGGTAAAGCTCGCGCCCTCGATCCTCTCGGCGGACTTCGCTCGCCTCGAGGCCCACGCTCGCGAAGCCTTGCTCGCAGGAGCCGACTGGCTCCACGTGGATGTGATGGACGGCCATTTCGTCCCGAACTTGACGATCGGGCCAATCGTCGTCGAGTCGCTCCGGCGGCTCCGAGACGAGGCGGGGAGCTTCCTGGACGTCCACCTCATGATCGAGGAGCCGGACCGGTACCTGGAGGACTTCGCCCGGGCGGGCGCCGACGGCCTGACGGTCCACGTGGAGGCCTGCCGGCACCTGCACCGGACCGTCCAGGCCATTCACGCCCAGGGCCTGAAGGCGGGGGTCAGCCTGAACCCCGCCACTCCCATCTCGTCGCTCGAGGAGATCCTCGGCGACGTCGACCTGGTCCTGGTGATGTCGGTGAACCCGGGCTTCGGGGGGCAGAGCTACATCCCGGCCAGCACATCAAAGCTGTCCAGGATCCGGAAGATGCTGGACGCCGTCGAGTCGAAGGCCTGGCTGGAGGTCGACGGAGGGATCAAGGCGTCGAACGTCCGAGAGGTCATCAACGCGGGCGCCGATGTCCTCGTGGCCGGGTCAGCGGTCTTCCACGGGGACGTCACCGCGAACGTGAAGGCCCTGCGGTTCGCGGCCGGCGCCTGAGAGGACGATCCCCCCTCGCGAGGGTAAGATCAGGGGCCTTCTTCGGGACACCCGAAGAGTCCGTGAGGGGAAAATGAGCGTTCAACTCAGCGACCTTGAACCGAAGCTTCTCTGGAAACACTTTCTTGCGCTGTCCGAGATCCCGCGCGGGTCGAAAAACGAGAAAGCCGTCGCCGCGCACGTCGTGGCCGAGGCGAAACGGCTCGGCCTTCCGGCGAAGCAGGACGGCGTCGGAAACGTCCTGATCACCAAGCCGGCGACCAAGGGGAAGGAATCGGCCCCTACCACGATCCTGCAGGGACACCTGGACATGGTGTGCGAGAAGAACTCCGACATCGTCCATGACTTCACGAAGGACCCCATCCGTCTGGTCCGAGACGGCGACTTCATCCGGGCCAGCGGGACCACCCTCGGCGCCGACAACGGGATCGGCTGCGCTGCCGCCCTCGCCGTCCTGGAGTCCACGGACCTCGTCCATGGGCCGCTCGAATGCCTCTTCACGATCGACGAGGAGACCGGCCTGACCGGAGCGTTCAACCTCTCGGGCGACTTCCTGAAGGGAACGCGGATGCTGAACCTGGACACCGAGGAGGAAGGGGCGGTCTACATCGGCTGTGCCGGTGGGATGGACTCGATCGCCAAGACCAAGGTGGCGCTCGTCTCGCCGGCCGCCGGGAAGAAGGCGTTCCGCCTGAAGATCACCGGCCTTCGGGGCGGCCATTCGGGCGTCGATATCCACGAGGGGCGAGCCAACGCCCTGAAGTTTCTGGGACGGGCCCTCCGCCGGACCGTCGGGCCATTCGGCCTCGAGGTCGCCTCCCTCGAAGGGGGCAGCAAGCGCAACGCGCTCCCTCGCGAGGCCTTCGCGGTCGTCTACGCGGACCCGTCACGCGTGGCCGCGCTCGTCCAGGAGCTGGCGGCGTTGACCGCCGAGCTGAGGGCCGAGTACGGGAAGATCGAGCCGGGAATCTCGGTCGCGATCGAGCCGGCGGCAGACGCTCCGGCGCGGGTTTTCGCGGCGGCCGACGCCCGCCGGATCGCCAGCTTCCTCCACGCCTCGCTCCACGGGATGCTCGCGATGTCCCCTGACATCCCAGGGCTGGTCCAGACCTCGACGAACCTCGCGATCATCGAGACGGCCGGCGACACCGTCACGGTCGCGATGAGTCACCGCAGCTCGGTCGACTCCGCCAAGAAGGACGTGGGACAGATGATCGCCGCTCACTGCGAGCTGGCCGGCTTCGACGTCGAGCAGGGGGACGGGTATCCCGGCTGGGCCCCGAACGTCGGCTCCGCACTGTTGAAGCAGTCGAAACAGGTCCACGCCAAGGTCTTCGGCAAGGAGCCCGAAGTGAAGGCGATTCACGCCGGCCTCGAGTGCGGGATCATCGGCGAGAAATACCCGGGCCTCGACGTCGTCTCCTTCGGGCCGACGATCCAGAACGCTCACTCCCCGACCGAGCAGGTTTCGATCCCCTCGGTGGCCGGGTTCTGGAAGTACCTGGCGGCGATGCTCGAAGCGGCCTGATGCCTCGGTTAGGAACCGCCGTCGTCGCGATCGGCGGCAACTCCCTGATCCGGGACGAGGCGCATCGGACGGTGCCGGACCAGGTCGCGGCCGGCGTCGAGTCGATGCGCCACATCGTCGGGATGATCGCCTCCGGCTGGGAGACGGTGATCACGCATGGGAACGGCCCCCAGGTGGGCTTCATCCTCCGGAGGTCCGAGCTCGCCCGGGCCGAGCTTCACGAGGTCCCTCTCGACTTCTGCGACGCGGACAGCCAGGGGGCCATCGGCTACATGTTCCAGCAGGCGCTCGGCAACGAGTTTCGGAGGGCCGGGATACCGCGCGAAGTCGTCTCCGTCGTCACGCAGACCGTCGTGGCTGCCGACGACCCCGCTTTCCAGAACCCGGCCAAGCCGATCGGCTCCTTCATGGACGAAGACACCGCCCGCGAGCGGGCGGCGAAGAACGGGTGGGTGGTCGTCGAGGATTCCGGGCGGGGATGGCGGCGGGTCGTCGCGTCCCCGATGCCCAGGAGGATCGTCGAGGCCGAGGCGATCCGCGCCCTCCTCGCGGCCGGGATCGTCGTGATCGCCGTGGGCGGCGGGGGAATTCCGGTCGTGGAGCTCCCGAACGGGAATCTCCGAGGCGTGGAAGCGGTGATCGACAAGGACTTCGGGTCGGCGCTCCTCGCCTCGGCCCTCGGCGCCGACCTCTTCGTCATCAGCACTTCCGTCGAGAAGGTCGCGCTGAACTGGGGCCGGAAGGACCAGACCTGGGTCGACCGGATGACGCTTGACGAGGCACGCGCCCGGCTGAGCGAAGGACACTTCGCGAAAGGGAGCATGGGACCCAAGATCGAGGCGATCATCCGGTTCCTCGAAGCCGGAGGCCGGGAAGCGATCGTCACCAACCCCGAGAACATCGAGCAGGCGCTCGCTGGCCGCACCGGGACCAGGATCGTTCGCTGACCCCGAAAGGACCCAAGCCAGATGGCCAACCTGAAGGACACGATCCGGCGGACGCTCGAGCCGCTCGCCCTGGTTCCGATTCCCGACGACCCCGACGCGTCGCTCTTCGACCTCGGGGTCATCGACTCGTTTGGCCTGATGGACGCGGTGGCCCGGCTGGAAGAGGCGCTTGGCGTGAAGGTTCCGGATTCGGATCTGAACCCGCGGCGATTCGAGACGCTCGCGAAGATCGAGCGCTACTTCGCGTCCCGGATCCCCTCGGGCGGCTGATGACCCACCTCGTGGGATTCGGCGCGGCGCTTCCCGAGACTGTCGTAACGAACGCGGCGCTGGCGTCCGAGTTTCAGGTCCCGGAGGAGTGGATCCTCTCGGTCTCGGGGATCCGCGAACGGCGGCGGGCGGGCGAGGATGAGACGCCGGCGACTCTCGCCGAGGCAGCCTCCCGGAAGGCGCTCGCCGCGGCGGTCCTTCTTCCGTCGCAGCTCGGCGCGATCATCGTCGGCAGCGGGTCGTCGTCGCGCCAGTTTCCAGGCATTTCCGCCGACCTCCAGCGGCGCCTCGAGGCGCCCGGGATCCCAGCCTTCGACATTCCCCTCGCCAGCTCCGGTTCCCTCGTCGCCCTCGCTCTCGCGGTCGACCTCGCTCCGAGGTACGGACCGGTGCTCGTCGCCGGCGCCGAGGTGATGTCACGGATCATCGACCGCCCTCCGCGCACGAAGGAGAGCGCGATCCTCTTCGGCGACGGCGCCGGCGCCTGCATCGTCTCGCCGGGTCCGGGAGCGATCGAGGTCACCGACATCCGCTTCGCCTGCGACGGAGCGCTCGGAGACGACCTCTCCCTCGAACCGGGCGCTCCGCTCGTGATGAACGGGCGAACCGTGATCCTGCAGGCCAGCCGAAAGCTCCCGGCGGCGGTCCGTGACGTCCTCGGGAGGGCCGGCCTCCACCCCGCCGACGTCGACCTCTTCGTCTTCCACCAGGCGAACCTCGTCCTCCTCCGGCAGGTCGCAAAGACCCTCGCCGTCGACGAGTCCCGCCTCTTCGTGAACGTCGACCGGTACGGGAACACGTCGGCGGCATCCCTCCTCATCGCCCTCTCCGAAGCCGCGGAACAGGGTCTCGTTTCGGCCGGGAAACGGGTCGTCCTCGGCGCCTTCGGGGCCGGATTCTCCTGGGGCGCGGCACTCCTGACCGTCCGCGGCTGACCCGCTCAGAAGGGGTGCCTAGACGGGGCCATCCTTCTTCTCTCCCGCGCCGGTCTCCTCCAGCCAATCCCGGTAGGCCTTCTCGATCGCCCCGATGAGCAGCCGGGCGACGCGATCGGAGCCCGCTTTCGTCGGATGGGTGAAGTCGCCGCTGACGAGGCGCGGTTCTCGCTCGTACCAGCGGGCCATCGTCCCTTCGCCGCCCATCGCAGAGAAAGTGTCGAAGAACGCACAGCCAGTCTCGGCCGCGACGCGCCGCTGCGCCTCGACGATCCTCGGGATGGTCGGCATCGTGACGATCGCGCCGTCCTCCCGTCTCATCCCCCGATCCATCGGGGCCATGACGACGATGGACACGCCGGGAAGCGCCCGGCGGATCCGCCCGATCACCTCGAGCCAGTCAAGACGGTAACGCGCTCCCGGGATTCCCTCGTATCCGCTCTCGTTCGTGCCGTAGCTCAGACTGACGAGGTCGCTTCGCCGCGCCGCGAGCGCCTCGATCCACGCCTCGGCATCGAGAAGCGTCAGCATGTGGACGGCCGCCCCGTTCGCCCCAATCGCGTCGTACACGATTCCCGGCCCGTCCCGCTCCAGGACGACCCCGTGCAACGACACGGGGCCGTCCCCTTTAACCGA
>CALFNC010000428.1 GCA_937902605.1 uncultured Acidobacteriota bacterium
GGGGGCGGAGGATGACGAGGCGGCCGGGGGACGGGACCTCACCGGCGCGGGGATGACCGGGCGCGACGCCGTGGTCGGGCTGACGGCGAGCGGCCGGACCCCCTACGTGGTCGGAGCGCTCCGGCACGCGCAGGGGACGGGCGCCCTCACGATCGCCATCGTCTGCACGCCCAGGACACCGCTGCTGGAGCTGGCCGACGTGCCGGTCCTCCTCGACACGGGCCCGGAGATGCTCGAGGGCTCCACGCGGATGAAGGCGGGGACGGCTCAGAAACTGGCCCTGAACATGCTCTCGACCGCCGTCATGTCGGCGCGCGGCCTCGTCGTAAACGGGCTGATGGTCGCGATGCGGCCGACGAACGCGAAGCTTCGGGCGCGGGCGGTCCGCATCGCCGTCCGGATCCTCGGGACGACGCCGGAACGGGCCGAGGCGCTGCTCGCGGAGTCCGGATGGGACCTTCCCGCGGCGCTAGTCTCCAGCCGGTGGGGCGTGACGCCGGCCGCCGCCGGGGCGCACATCCTTTCGAAAGCCGGCTCGGTGGCGAGGGCGCTGGAGGAGAAGGCGCCGGAGGAGAAGCCGGAACCGGGCAGATGAAGCCTTGGCAGCCACGCGCAGCCTGGGATTCAGACCTTCCAGTACCACCCGCGCCTCTCGCAGACGCGCAGGACTAGGTACCAGACGACGATCACGAGGGCCAGGGGGCGGACCGCATGGGAGTTTGGCAAGATCCCCCCGTGGAGAGAGACCGCCGGTACCCGCTCGCCGTTCCCCCCGCTCTCGGTTTCGCGCTCATCCTCGCCGCCTTCCTCGCCTCGTGCGTCTCCGCGCCTCCGCCCGGACTCGTTCACCGCGCCGAGGACGGCTCTTTGGCCAGAGAGGTTTCACGAATCGCCGCGAAGACCGGGGCGCGCCTCGGAATCGCCGCTCTCCACGTCGAGAGCGGGAGAAGGCTGGCCTGGAACGAGAACGAGAGCTTCGAGGCGGCGAGCGTCATCAAGATCGCGTTGCTGGCCGAGGCGGCCGCGCGGATCGCGGAGGGAACGCTCGACCCCGTCGACCGGTGGAGGCTCGCTCCCCGGCAGGTCGCGGCCGGCTCGGGGATCCTGGACCTGTTCCAGACCGGCCTCGAGCCGACCAACGCCGACCTGCTCCGCCTGATGATCGACATCTCGGACAACTCGGCGGCGAACCGGTTCATCGACCTCTTCGGCCGGGAAGCCGTGAACCGCCGGATGGAGGCGCTCGGGCTCCCGGGCATCCGGCTTTTGGGGCGCATCCCGGACCGCGACCCCAAGGAGACCGAGGACGAGCGATGGGCGGGACTCACGCTCGGGTCGGTCACACCCGGCGCCCTCGCCGAGTTCTACCGGAGGGCGGCGACGGGGACCCTCGGCGACCGGGAGACGAGCCGGTTCGTCCTGGAGGTGCTGAAGGGGCAGCGAAACGTCGATCGGGTGCCCCGGCTGCTTCTCGGGCCGAAGGAGAACCGGTGGGCCGGGAAGACGGGGCTCCTTCGCGGCGTGAGGAACGACTCGGGGATCCTGACGACGAAGAAAGGGCGCTTCATCGTCGTCGTCCTCGCGGACCGGATTCCCGAGAAGGACGGAGCGGGACCGGCCGTGAACCGGGCCATGGGCGAGATCGCGAAGGCGATCGTGGACGCCTGGTCGGCAGATCTGCTCGACGTCCTACCCCCTCCGGAGGAGAAGCCCGCCCGTCGCCTCGCGCCGGAGCTGCCGCGTGTCGAAGTCTCGCCGCTGGAAGCCCGTCCCGGTGTGCCTCCCCTCGACAGGGTCTACCGGCCTCTCGACGAGAAGTTCTGGGAGCTATGGAAGCGGGCCGGCGGAGATCTCCGCGACGCCTGTCTCATCCCGATGCCGAACTCGTGGTGGGAGGAGAACGACCCGTGGAAGATCGAGCCGGTCTCGGCCTTGATCCTCCACCACACCGCCCAGGAGACTGACGGGGAATGCATCGAGCTGTTCCTGAAGCCCGCGAGCATGGTCAGCTCTCACTTCCTCGTCGGGAGCGAAGGGAGGCTCTGGCAGTTCGTCTCGCTCGAGCACCGCGCGTGGCATGCCGGGACGTCGCTCCTCCACGGACGACGGGCCCTCAACCGGACCTCGATCGGGGTCGAGATCACCGGAAACGGGAACCACCACCCCTTCACAAGGGCCCAGATCGACACGACGGTCCGCCTCGTCGGCGTCCTCACCGCGCTCTTCGACCTGAAGGCGCCCTGGATCTCGGGGCACGAGAACATCGCCCCCGACCGGAAGGACGATCCCGGAAAGCTGTTCCCGTGGAACGAAGTGGTGCGGCGAGGGCTGGAGCTGGCGGAGAAGCTGAAGAAGAGCTGAAGGCCCGAAGGGCGTTCGTCCTCTCCGGCGCGGGGGGGGAGGCGCGAACCGCCGCGGGGGACCCGGCAGGTCGCGGGTCCCCCGGTCAATGTCTGATCAGGCCGGGACGACACCCAGTCCAGGACCGAACGGCAGCGCCCAGACGCCATCCTTGATCGAGAGCCCCTTGAACGGGTCTCCGGTGATCAGCAGGTTCCCGTCCAGGTCGAGCCAGTCGTAAAGCGGGGCCACGGCGACGGCCGCGGCGATCCCGAGCGACGACTCGATCATGCAGCCGAGCATCAGCTTGAAGCCGAGGGCGCGCCCGAGGGCGGCCATCTCGTAAGCGCGCGTGATCCCGCCGCACTTGGCCAGCTTCACGTTGATCCCGTCGAAGAGCCCGACGAGGCCGGGGACGTCCGCCGGGTGGAGAACCGACTCGTCGGCGACGAGCGGGAGGCCAGCCGCGGCCTTCACCGCCTTCATCTCGGCGTTCATGAAGGAGGGCAGCGGCTGCTCGACGAACTCGATCCCCATCGTCTTCAGCCAGGCAATCTTCGTCACGGCCTCGGCCGCGCTCTTCCACCCCTCGTTGGCGTCGACGCGGATCGGCTTGTCGGTGACCGAGCGGATCGCCGTCACGTTCGCCTCGTCGTCGGGGAGGCCGACCTTGACCTTCAGGTGGGGATAGCGCGCCGCCTCCTTCACCTTCGCCTTCATCACGTCGGCCGTGTCGATCCCGATCGAGTAGGTGGTCACCGCCATTCGGCCCGTCGGGATCCCGAGCAGCCGGTGGACCGGGGCGCCCAGCTTCTTCCCCTTCCAGTCCCACAGCGCCATGTCGAGCGCGGCGACGACCTCGGAGTCGACGCCCGCCTCTTTCTCGGCCCGCTCGAGCCACGCGAGGTGTTCCCACGGCGAGAGCCCCTCGACGGCCTTCGCGACCTTCGCGAACGCCTTCTCCGCGCTCTCGAAGCTCTGGCCGTACCGGACGTTGGCGGCAGCCTCGCCATACCCGGTGACCCCTTCAGCCGTCAGGGTCAGCAGGCCGTTCTTCTTTTCGGTCGAGGTGTTGCGCGAGATCGTCCAGGCGTGGGTCAGCTTCAGCGGGAGCGACCGGAGGTCGAGCTTGGCCCCTCTGGTCCCTGTCGTCTTCGTCGCCTCGGGCGGCGCGGCGAGCGACGTCGGGAGGAAGGCGGAGGCGGCGAGGGCGCCGCCTGTGGAGAGGAGCGTGCGGCGGGAAACCGGAGCGATCATCGTAGGATTATCGACGAGTTCGGGCGGTTGGGGCAGCGTGCCGCGATGGGCTGCCGGGCCAGGGACCAGTATCCGCGTATCCTCGGCCCTGAGGTCGCATGCGGAGTCTGACTCGTCTTCTCCTCGCCTTCGCCGCCGTCGTGGCGATCCTGGCCGCCGTCGGCGCCGGGTACTGGATTGGAGCGCGGACGCGGCCGGCCGACGCGCTTCGAGTCGATTCCGCGCCCGTCGTTCGCGCCATCCGCAACGTGGCCAAGATGGCGACGGTCCAGATCGAGGTGGCGGACGTCATCCGTTACGAGGAGGTGCGGACCATCGTCGTCTTCGACGTTCCGAAGAACGCGACGATGCGCCTCCGCGGAACCGTTCTCGGCGGCTTCGACCTCGAGAAGGGGTTCTCGGTGAGCGCCGAGGATGCGACGCGGACTCTCCGCATCCGGCTCCCCGCGCCCGGGGTCCTCTCGGTCGACGCCCGCGTGGAGTGGTTCGACGAGCGCTCGGGGTGGCTCAACCCGATCACGTCTGACGACCGGACTCGCTGGATGACCTGGTCGCGCGCGGCGATCGGGAAGGCCGCCAGGGATGCCGGGCTCGAAGAGCGCGCGGCACGCCACGCCCGGGAGCTGCTCGACGAGGTCGCCAGCGCGTTCGGCTGGAAGGCAGTGGTGGAAGTCGGCCTGGAATCAAAGCCGAAGCTCTAGCGAGTGGCCGCGCCGCATCTTCCGGATGATCGGCGAGAATCGTGCATGCGCCGCCCATCCGTCCGCCTAGCCTTCGGGGTCCCGTTCCTCCTCGTTCTCGACCTCCTGCAGCCTCCCGCGCGAGCGGAGGCCGTCGTCCCGCGGACAGCGATCGTCACGAGCGCGGTCGAGAACGTGTACGTGCGGCCCGACGCGACCGCGGAGGTCGACGATCAGGTGATCCTGGGCGAGACGGTGGAGTCGCTCGAGGAGACTCAGGGCTTCACGAAGATTCGGTGCCCGAGCGGAACCGTGGGGTGGGTCGATGAGCGGGCGCTGGTCCGCGACGCGAAGGCCCGGTACGGGACGCCGTACGAAGTCGCGTCGAATTTCGCGAATCTGTACCGTGACCCGGACTTCTCCTCCGCGCGGCCGCTGCTGACCGCCCCCCTCGCCGCGCGTCTCGACGTGGTCCGGACGTTCGAACAGGGGGGGCATGCCTGGGCCGAGGTCCGTCTGCCCGACGGCCGCAGGACCTACGCCGCGGCTCCCGACCTCGTCCCCGTTCCCGAGATCCGTCCCGCCATCCCCGACCCGGTGAAGTGGATCGAGATGGCCAAGCGATTCGTCGGCGCGCCCTACACCTGGGGCGGGACGACGCCCTTCGGGTTCGACTGCTCGGGCCTCCTGACGCGCGTCCTGGAGTGGCACGGCATTCGTCTCAAGCGGAACAGCGCGGAGCTCTGCTTCCGCGAGCCGCGGCTCGTCCCGGTCCGGTTCGACGCGCTCCAGGCCGGCGACCTGCTCTTCTTCGGGAGCGACGAGAAGATCGACCATGTCGCCATGTGGCTCGGGGATGGGACCGTGATCCAGGCGACGGCCTACGGCGTCCCCTCGACGCAGGTCACCTCCTTCGAGGAGAACGGACGACTGAAGGAGCGCTTCCGGTACGCCCGGCGGCTGGCGGCGCTCCCCGGGGCCCCTCGCTCGGGGTCCTGGAACCAGGCGAAGCGGGCTGCGCTGGAGGTGCGCCTGAAAGAGCTGGCGGCCGCCAGCGGCGTCCGGTTCGGGATCGTCTTCAAGGAGCTGACGTCGGGGGCCTCGGTGCGGATCGGCGAGAGCCACGTCATGCACGCGGCGAGCACGATGAAGACCGCGGTCCTCGTCGAGCTGCTCCGCCGCCTGGACGCCGGGACGCTGAAGTGGACCGACGAGCTGGAGGTGAAGAACGAGTTCCGGAGCGTCGTTGACGGCTCGACGTTCGCGGTGGAGATGGACCCGGCATCCGAAGGACTAGTAGCGGCGAAGCTGGGCGAAAAGGCCCCGATCGGCTTTCTCGCCCGCGAGATGATCGTCCGTTCGTCGAACTTCGCGACGAATCTGCTTCTCGAGCACGTCGGGGCGGCGGACGTTCAGAAGCTCCTGGACGATCTGGGAGTCGGGACGGTCCGGGTCCGGCGAGGCCTCTTCGACATGAAGGCGTTCGACAAGGGGATCTCGAACGAGACGGACGCCGCGGGGATGGCGGTCCTGATGGAGGCGGCCGTCCGGTCCCCGAGGCTCTCGGAGTCGTCGCGCAAGCTGGCCTGGGAGATCCTCGCAGCGCAAACGTTCAACGAGGAGATCCCGGCCGGGATCCCGTCCCAGGCGGGGGCGGTCGTGGCCCACAAGACCGGGAGCATCTCGACCGTCCAGCACGACGCCGGCGTCGTCCGCCTCCCCGACGGCCGGGAGTACCTCCTCATTCTCCTCGCCGACGGCTTCAACGGGGACGAGGCGAGGAAGGGGGTCCTGGCGGCGGCCCGGAAGATGTCGCGGGCGGTCTGGGAGGCGATGATCTCCCCCTGACGGAGGCCGGGCGGCCTGCTACGATCAGGGCATGGCCGTCGATCCAGAGCTGCTTTCGATCCTTGCGTGTCCCGCCTGCGATCACCGTCCTCCGGTCGCCCTATGCCGCTTGACGGACGCGGCGGCGAAGGAGGTTGTCGACCGGTACCGCGATCGGTTCCGCGACGAGGAGCCTGTCGCCACGGAAGGCCTCCACTGCGCGGCCTGCGGGCGGGTGTACGCCATCGTCTCGGACATCCCGGTGATGCTGATCGACGAGGCGCTCCCGGCGGGGGCGCGAGCGGTCTGAACCTCTTCGCCCGCACGCGGGAGGCGCTCGCCCGGCGTCACGGATGGGAGCTGGCGGCCTTCGTCTTCTTCCAGCTGGGGGCCGCCATGGCCCCATTCATGGCCCCGGCGAACATCGCGCTCGGCCTCTGCCTCGCGGCGACCGTGGTCTGGAGAGCGAAGGCGCAGGCAGCAGGCGAGCCTTTCTTCGCCCCACTCCGGCGGACGACGCCGGTCCACCTCCCGATTGGCGTCTTCGTTGCCCTCTCGGTCGTCTCGGCGCTCTTCTCGACGCTCCCGTCGCGCTCGCTTCAGGAGCTGAAGGGGTTTTCGACCTTCCTGCTCGTTCCGTTCGCCGCGGCGCTCCTCCGAGACGAGAGCGACGTGGAGGTGACGGTCGACCTCTGGCGGATCTCGGCGCTGATCGTCATCGGCCGCGGCTTCGCCGAGATGCTGGATGGGAGGGGCGGACTGGCCGAGCGGCTCACTGGCGGGCTGTCGAGCCACATGACCTTCTCGGGTTTGCTCTTCCCGTTCATCCTGATCCTCCTCGCGCGAGCCGCCGTCAGGGGGAGGTCGGCGGCCGACCGACTGACGGACGGCGCGATCGCCGCGGTCGGGATGGTGGCCCTGGTGATGACGTTGACCAGGAGCGCGTGGCTCGGATTCGGCGTCGGCCTCGCTGCCCTCTTCCTCGCCTCGCGTCCTCGGCTCCTGATCCTGGTCCCGGTCCTGGCGGGTGCCCTCGTGGCCGTGGGTCCGGAGGCCGTCACGCGGCGGGCGCTCTCGATGTTCGATCGCGCGGACGCGACCGCGCGGGACCGGATCGTGATGTGGGAGGCAGGGGTTGCCATGGTGAAGGACCACCCGCTCACGGGCGTCGGTCCAGGGCGCGTGAAGGAACTCTACCCGGAGTATCGCCGGCCCGGGTTCGTCGAGCCCCGTCCTGGGCACCTCCACAACAACCTGATCATGATCGCGGCCGAGACCGGACTTCCGTCGTTGGGGGCGTACCTCTGGTTCCTCGTCGCGTTCGTCCGGGGCGCCGCGCCGTTCGCCCGGGGTCCCTGGACCCGCGTCCAGGCCGTCGCTCGGGGGTCGGTGGCGGCCATGGTCGCCCTTTTCGTCGCGGGGCTCTTCGAGTACAACTTCGGCGACGTGGAGATCCTCCGCGTGACTCTATTGCTCTCGGTGTTCCCGTTCGTCGCTCTGGCGGCGTGCGGGCTGTCGGATGCCCCCGCCGAGGCCGGAGGGGTTTCGTGAAGCGGTACGTCGACGACTACGCGCTGAGAGACGAGATAGGCGAATGGGTCCGCCGCGGCGTGCCGCTCGCGGTACAGGCACCACAGTAACGCCATGGCATCCCGGCGCCCCCCCGCCTGGTCCTCGTTCCGGAAGGTGAGGGCCTCGGCCTTCCCGGAGAGCGGCGCGCTCTTCGACGACGGAAGCCGCCAGGAGGCGCTCTCGGTCTCGGCGTTCGTCGCGAAGCTGAACGCGACCCTCCGCGCGACCCTCCCCGGGACCTGGGTGAAGGGAGAGGCGGGCGAGTGGAAGGTCTGGTCGTCGGGACACGCCTACTTCTCGCTGAAGGACGACGCGGCGACCCTCCCGGCCGTCATGTGGGCCGATGACGTGAGGCGGCTGAAGTTCCGCGTGGAGGCGGGGATGGAGCTCCTCGCGTTCGGACGCCCGAACTTCTACCCGCCCACGGGGAAGTTCTCGTTCGTCGTCTCGGAGCTGGAGCCGGTGGGGATCGGCGCGCTCCAGGTCGCCTTCGAGCAGCTGAAGGCGAAGCTCCAAGCGGAAGGGCTCTTCGCGATGGAGCGGAAGCGGCCGCTCCCAGTCCTTCCTGCGAGGATCGGGCTCGTCACCTCCCGGCACGGCGCTGCCGTCCGCGACGTCCTGAAGGTCCTCTCGGTCCGCTTCCCGAACGCCCACGTCACGATCTACCCGGTGGCGGTCCAGGGGGCCGGCGCGCCCGCGGAGATCGCGCGGGCCGTTCGTGCGTTCTCGGCGCGGCGAGCCGCTGACGTCGTCATCGTGGCTCGCGGGGGCGGCTCGAAGGAGGACCTCGCCGCGTTCAACGACGAGAAGGTCGTCCGCGCCGTGGCGGCGTCTTCGATTCCGACCGTCTCGGCCGTCGGGCACGAGGTCGACGTGACGCTGACCGATCTCGTCGCCGACGTCCGCGCGGCCACTCCGTCCCAGGCGGCGGAGCTGGTCGTCGGGCGCCGGGAGGAATTCGAGCGGCTCCTCGTCTCGGCGGAGCGGATGCTCCAGACTGGGATCCGGACGCGTCTCGGCGAGGCGGGGGCGGAGCTGTCGT
>CALFNC010000429.1 GCA_937902605.1 uncultured Acidobacteriota bacterium
GGCGCCGACCGGAGCCTTCCCGGAACAGCTGGTTCGGATTCCGGGCCGGACCGAGTGCGTCCTCGCCGCCGACCTCGGCCGAGGCCGCCTCTACGTCTTCCGGAGGCGTGGCGGGGACTTCGAGCTGAGCGGCGACCTCTACATCGTGTCGGGCCGGGAGGGGGCGGGCAAGACCCGTGAGGGAGACGAGCGAACGCCGATCGGCGTCTATTCCATCGTCGGGCACATCCCCGAGAAACGGCTTCCGGAATTTTACGGTGCCGGAGCCCTGACGCTCGACTATCCCAACGAATGGGACCAGCGCCGGGGCCGCACCGGCAGCGGCATCTGGATTCACGGAACCCCCCGCGAGACGCTCGTCAGGCCTCCCCGTTCGTCGAGGGGATGCCTGGCGCTCGCCAACGAGGACTTCCTCTGGCTCGCCAAGCAGGTCCGGCCCGGAAAAACCGTCGTCCTGATCGATCGGGCCCTTAGCTGGAACCGGTCCGAGCAGTGGCAGCGGAGCCGCGACCGGCTTCTCGAGGCGGTCGGTAGGACGAGGCCCCGGCCGGAGACGGCCGGGCTCGAAGTGGTGCTGTACCCCGACGAGAACGGCCTGGCGATGGTGAGAGGCGGTGGCCGGCACAACGGACGCCGGAGGGTCGAGTTCTGGTGGCTCCAGGACGGACGGTGGAGCCCGGAGGCGGCCGGCCGCATTGCCTCCCGGAACGCCCCGGGGGGCTCAGGTGGGGTGGCTGCGATGGCGGGCGCTCAGCCGGTCGCCGATCAGACCCGTCGGCAGGTCGGCGTCCTCATGCGCTCGCGGGAAGACTCCGGGGTTCCGCCCAACCGGTAAAACCGCAATGTCCCTCGACTGAGACGCTCGAGGGTCCCTCACCACCCGGGGCGCGGGGGCGGAGAAGGTGGCCGCCGACCTCGGCTACGCCGGTGGGCTCGCCCCGAGCACGACCTTCACGCGGTGAGTGCCGGCGTCGTCCAGGAGAGGGATAGCGTTGGGATCGACGGGCGTCCCGTCCATCTCGACGCTCGCCACGCCGGAGCAGCGGCGCTCGGGGTTCTCCACCGCGATCGAATAGCGCGCCGTGCCCACGCGCCACTCGATCGAGTAGGCGGGCCACGACGATGGGATGCACGGGTTCACCGTGAAGGAGGAGCCGCGCCGCTCGAGCCCGAGGATTCCTTCGACCGCGATGCGGTACATCCAGCCGGCCGAGCCGGTGTACCAGGTCCAGCCGCCGCGCCCGCTGTGCGCCGGATGGTCGTAGACGTCGCCCGCGACCGCGTACGGCTCCGTCATGTAGCGCTGGACCTCTTGAGGGGTCCGCGAGTGGTTGATGGGATTGAGCATGTGGAACAGCTCCACCGCCTCGTCCCCGCTCCCGAGGCGCGCGAGGGCCAGGACGACCCAGAGCGCCGCATGCGTGTACTGGCCGCCGTTCTCGCGGACGCCGGGGATGTAGCCCTTGATGTAGCCCGGGTCGAGGGCGGTCCGGTCGAACGGGGGCGACAGCAGGAGGACGACGCGCGAGCCGCGCCGGACGAGCTGAGCCCGCACGGCGTCCATGGCCCGCTCGGCGCGCTTCCTGGGAGCGGCTCCGGAGAGGACCGCCCAGCTCTGGGCCACCGAGTCGATCTTCCCTTCCTCATTCTGGGACGAGCCGAGCGGCGTGCCGTCGTCGAAGTACGCCCGCCGGTACCACTCGCCGTCCCAGGCCTGCTCCAGCATCGCGCCGAGGCGCTCCCGCTCGGAGCGGTAACGGGCGGCACGCGCTGCGTCGCCCCGTTCCTCGCAGAGCGGCGCGAACGCGCCCAGGACCGCATGCAGGAACCAGCCGACGAAGACGCTCTCGCCGCGCCCCTCCAGACCGACGCGGTTATACCCGTCGTTCCAATCGCAGCTCCCGATGAGCGGCAAGCCGTGCGGACCCGCGGTGAGGGCCCGGTCCACGGCCCTCACGCCGTGCTCGAAGAGCGAGGCCGTCTCGGTCGCGACGTCCGGAAGCCCGTACACCTCGACCTCACCGGCCGGAAGGGCGGGGGCCACGAGGAACGGGACCCGCTCGTCCAGGATGGCCCGCTCACCCGAGGTCGCAAGGTAAAGGGACACGGCCCAGGGGAGCCACAGCAGATCGTCCGAGCAGCGGGTCCGGATTCCGTGGCCGCTTGTCGAGTTCCACCAATGCTGCACGTCCCCTTCGACGAACTGGCGCGCGGCCGCCTTCAAGATGTGCTCTCGCGTGAAGTCCGGCCGGGTGAACGAGAGCGCCATGACGTCCTGGAGCTGGTCCCTAAACCCGTAAGCCCCGCTCGACTGGTAGTAGCCGGAGCGGGCCCAGAGCCGGCTCGCGACGGTCTGGTAGAGCAGCCACCGGTTAGTGAGGAGGTCGAAGGAGTCGTCGGGAGTCGAGACGCGGACGGCGCCCAGCGTCTCTTCCCAGAACGCCTCCACCGACGCGAGCTCGGCGTCGGCGGCCGCTGGGCCGCCGGCCCCCCCGAACCGCGCCAGAAGCGCCCGGACCTCCTCGAGGTCTCGTCCCTGGCCCAGGAGGAACAGCACGCGCCGGGTCTCGCCGGGCGCCAGGTCGACGGCGGTCTGCAGGGCCGCGCACGGGTCGAGCCCGGCGCCGAAACGGCTTCCCAGCCGCTGGCCCGAGAGCGCGGTCGCGCGTCCCAGCCCTCCATTGCGCCCGAGAAATTCCTGGCGATCCCCCGTCGCCGAGAGGATTGGCTCGCTCGCCCCGGCGAAAGCGACGTGCCCGCGGAAGGCGTCGTTGAAGGGGTTGCGCGCCAGGACAGCGCCCGTGGCTTCGTCCTGTTCGGTCACGACGAATTGCGGACGGCCGGGTCCGGGCGGTCCGAGCGACCACTCGGCGTACGAGAAAAGCGTGAGGCGCCGCGGGCTTCGTGACCGGTTGGTCAACGTAAGGAGCGAAAGCTTCACGGGAGCATCCCGGGCGACGAAAACCGTGAGCTCCTGCGCCAGACCGTGCGCCGAGGTGCTCCAGCGCGTCACGCCGGCCCCGTGGCGCACCACCCAGCGAGGCGATCGAGGCGATCGCCGGAGCGGCCCGGGCGTGGCACCCCAGAGGGCGCCGCTCTCCTCGTCGCGCAGGAAGATCGCCTCCGCTGTCGGGTCGGTGACCGGGTCGTTCGCGAACGGCGTTAGGCGGTTCTCGCGGCTGCTCTCGCACCACGTGTGGGCGGACCCCGAGGCGGTTACGATGCTCCCGAAGCACGGGTTCGAAAGGACGTTGATCCAGGGAAGGGGTGTCTCCCGATCGCCCTCGAGGACGATGACGTACTCGCGGCCGTCGGCGGTGAAGCCGCCCAGCCCGTTCACCATGACGAGGCGGGGCGGCCAGACCGCCTCGTCCGGCTGACCGCCTTCCTGAGGCTGGCCGGTCGGCAGGAGAGGGGGTGCGAGCACCGGCTCCAGCCCCGGGCGGTCGAGCTGCGCGGCCAGGCCGCCGCCGTCTCCCGAGAGGACGGCCTGGGCGACGGTCTGGAGGAGGACCGTCTCCGCCTCAGGCATCGTGTCGGCTCTCAGCAGAAATACCCCTCCCTGGGTCCCCTTCCAGGCGCTCCAAGGACCCGTGTCGAGAAGCTGGGACAGCTGATCGTGCAGCTCGTCGCGGTAGCTGGCGAGCCGCTCGTTCAGGATCACGGCGTCCGCCTTCAGCCCCTTCAGGCGCCAGAGCTCGTGCGCCTTCAGGACGTGCCGCACGAGCTCGAGGTCCTCCGGCGCGCTCACCCGCACGAGAACGATTGGGAGGTCGCCCGAGATGCCGTGACCCCAGAGCCGGGCCTGGCCGAGCGAGTTCTTGGCGAGAGTCTCCTTGTCGGCCCGAAGCGACGAGTCCGAGAAGAAGACGCGTGAGCCGAGCCGCTCGAAAAGCAGGGCCTCCTCGGCGGAGATACCCAGATGCGTGAGCGAGACCTGCGCATTCGTGTAGGCCAGCGCGAACGTACGGGCGGCGACCCCGAAGTCGTGGTACTTCTGAGCGAGCCCGACCGCCGCGGACCTGTCGGTGGCGACGCCCGTCGTGAAGGAGAGACGGGCGAACGCTCCCGGCGCGAGACGAAGGCGCGTCCGAAGGCTGAGGATCGGATCCAGGACCGCCCCCGTCGTCCCCGAGAGCGCGCGCCCGTCGAGGGCGACAGGGTTTTCCGGGCCGCGTCCTCGCCCGAGAAAGCGCATCCGGTCGGTCTCCCACTCCACCTGCCCCTGCGCCCGCCCGTCCATGGAGAGGACGTGGAAGGCGAAGAACTCCGGGTCACGTGGACCCCGCGGCCGGCGCCGGGCCAAGAGCGCCGTGCTCTCGGGAACCCACTCGGTCTCGATGAAGAGCTTCCCAAAAGCCGGGTGGGTCACGTCCTCGGCGAGGGAGCCCAGGGAGATCTCGACGTAGCTCGTCAGCTCGAGCTCGCGGGGGCGGCCGCTCCGGTTCGTCAGCGAGACCCGGCGCACCTCGGCGTCGTCCTCGGGCGAGACGGCGACCTCCAGACGCGTCACGATCCCGTGGTCGCTCCGCTCGAGGATCGCTTTCTCGGCGAGGAGCTCCACGAGATAGGTCTCGGCCTCCCTTCCGATGGGCTGATGCGCGGCGGACCAGACCTCGCCCGAGTGGACGTCGCGAAGGTAGATGAACTGGCTCCCCGGATCGCGGGTCCGGTCCTCCCGCCACCGGGTGACGGCGTGGCCGCGGCAGAGGCTCGCCCCGCCTCCCGCGTTCGTCACGATGGCGATGTAGTTCCCGTTCGAGAGGATCTGAGCGCGCGGGTACGGCGTGTGCGCCGAGCGGATTCGCCGTGGCGTGCGCGGGGGCGCGGCATGGGCCACGCGGGTCTCCTCGGCGGGGCGCGGCTCGATGACGGGGGCCTCTCGTGGGATCCGTTCCTGCAGGAGGAGCTCCGTCGCCTTGACGCGCGGGTCCGCGTGGAAACGGCCGACCATGACGTCCCCCAAGAGGACGTTGGCGATCGCGACCAGCGTCATCCCCTGGTGGTGAGCCAGGTAGCTCCTCACGACGACGCCGGGGACGGGCCCTGGGGTGAGGCGGGTGTCCGGCGCGGCGCCTTCTTCATCGGCGGCGTCGGTGGGCCGGCGTGGCGTGTAATCGACGGCGTCGTAGTACCCGTAGGGCCCCTCGACGCCCTGGCTCGTCAGGTGGCGAAAATTCTGCGCGGCCTCTCCCGGATCGACGAGCGCGGCAAGAGCGGTGGCATAAGGCGCGACCACGAGCTCGTCCGCCAGGCCGCGCTTGAGCCCGAGCCCCGGGACGCCGAAGGCCTTGTACTGGTAGCTGCCGAGCCGGTCCACCAGGTTGAAGGCCGACTCGGAGTTCCCCCCCGGAACACTCTGCCGCCGGCCATACTGGCGCTGCCGCCGTACGGCCATGCGACACGTCTGGTCGAGGAGCGTTCCGGGATATGTCCTCATCAGGAGGAGGGGCATCAGGTACTCGAACATCGTGCCGCTCCATGACACGAGCGTCGGGACACCGTCCACGCTCACGACGGGCCGTCCGAGCCGGAACCAGTGGCTCTGTGGGACGTCGCCCTTGGCGATGGCCAAGAAGCTCGCCAGGCGCGACTCCGAGGCGAGGAGGTCGTAGAACGCAATGTCTCGCTGGTCGGGCCCCCCGGCATCGGCCAGCCTGTAGCCGATCGAGAAGAGATGGCGTTCGCGGTCAAAGAGGAACGCGAAGCTCATCCCGTCCGCGATGGAAGCCGCGCGCTGCGCCAGGTCGGAAAGTTGAGGGGAGAGATCCGGCCGCGTGACGGCCAGCTGGCGGCACCCCTCGGCCAGTGTGAGGAGCGCCCCGGCGAGGTTGCCGCTGTCCACGGTCGAGATATAGCGGGGATGGAGCGGCGAAAGGGTCCGTGTGTCGTACCAGTTGAGGAGGTGTCCCTCGTGGCGCTCGAGCCCCTCGACGGTGGTCAGCGTCCGGTCCACCCTCTCCACCATCTCCTCCGCCGTCAGTAGCCCCAGGTCGAGCGCGGCGAGCGTCGAGAGAAGCCCCATCCCGATGTTCGTCGGCGAGGTCCGGTGAGCCACGACCCGCGCCGCATCCTCCTGGAGGTTGTCGGGCGGGAGGCCATGGTCCTCAGGTCCGGTCAGCGTCTCGAGATCGGAAGAGCGTCGTGTAGGGAAAGAGTGTAGATCTCGGTGGTCGCCGTA
>CALFNC010000430.1 GCA_937902605.1 uncultured Acidobacteriota bacterium
CCACCGAGATCTACACTCTTTCCCTACACGACGCTCTTCCGATCTCCCGGCTCAACCCGAACATCGTGGTCGTGCCGAACCATGTCGACGAAAGGCTTTTCGGGGAGCCCGCGCCGATGGACGACGACGGCATCACGACGATCGGCTACATGGGAACCTATACCCACGAGAAGGACATCCGGACGGTCCTTCGAGGGATCCGCGAGACGATGGCCCGTCGGGGAAACCGGATCCGGCTCGAGTTCGTCGGAGGGGTGGCCGACCCGAGGATCTACTCTCTCTTCGATGGGAAAGACCTCCGGACCCCCACGACCGGCGCCGACCACGAGTACATCCACTTCATCCCCTGGCTCCGGAGGACCGTGCGGTGGGATGCCGCCTTCGCCCCCCTGGAGGACACCCTCCTGAACCGCTGTAAGTCCGACATCAAGTTCCTCGACTACGCCCTCCTGGGGATCCCGGCCGTGTATGCCGACGTCCCGATCTACCGCGCGACCATCGAGCATGGCTTCACCGGTCTCCTGGCGCCGTCCACGCCGGATGGATTCCGGGATGCGCTGGACACCCTCCTGGACGACCGCGAGCTCCGTTCCCGGATCGCGCGGACCGCCCGGGAGACGGTCCTCAAGACGCGTACCCTCTCCATCGGCGCCCGCCTCTGGCCGCAGGCGATCGACCGTCTGCTCGCCTGGAGCGTCTAGCGTCCCAGTTCCGTCGGGTTAGCCCAGACCTCCTGGAGCGCCATGAGAGACCCCAGTCTCGTCGCGGGACTGATCGTGACGTGCGAGATCTCGTGGTCCTTCAAGGACACCAGCGTCACCTTACCCGACCGGCGGACTCGCCCGAGGGTCACCGGCACGCTCGTGGAGCTCCAGGCATGAACGACGAGGTCCTCGGTCTTCTCATCCTTCGCGACGATCACCAAGGACCGGTACCGCCGCCCAGGCGAAAGGTCGAGGTCCAGTCTCCACGGGTCCCCGTTCTTCCCGACGAGGTACCCCGATCCGGTCGTGAGGTCGCGATCGGACAGCACACCTGTCAGGTCCGGTCCACCGGCCTCGGACCTCGCCGTCGTCACGAGCGGCGACGTTGGCGGACAGAACCAAAGTGCCTCGTAGTGTGCCCTCCGCTGAGGCAGCCGGAACTCGACGGCACACGACGCGATCTTCCGGCCGTCGAAGCGCCCTTCAGGGGGGTCCATCACCGGCGTGTCGAGAATCAGCTCCTCCCCACGCTCGAAGGACCGCCCGTCGATGTTCGTCACGCGGAGACTTCCTGCCGCCAGGTAGCCCTTCAGGAAATCCGGCTCCGCGGTGACGAAGAAGGGGGTGCCCTCAGGAAACGTCTCCTTGAGGATGGCCGCCATCTCTTTCCAGCGCTCCAGGGGTGTGAACTCGAACGACCGGGCCGCGGAGACCCCTCGGACGAGAAGGAACGACGCTGCCACGAGCGCTCCGGCCCGTCGAAGCCGGACGCCGCCGGGGAATTCCACGAGGCTGGCCGCCAGCGTGCCTGCGAACGCGATCGGGACCACGATGAATGCGCTCGAACGGACGAGCGGCGTCTGGAGCGTGAGGCAGACCGCGAAGAAGGCCGCGACGGACCCGAGGACGAGCGAGATCCCTCTGGCATCAACCGGATCGCGGCGCCAGGCCAGCCGGACGAGGACGAGGAGCCCGGCTGCTAGAGCCAACAGCTCCAGCTTTCCGAGCGTCCGTCCGACGACGGCCGGAGGGAGGAGGTACATGACGACCGTCTCCTTCACCGCTCCGAGGCTCGAGTATTCGCGCCCCCATCTCTCATCGAAGTGAGAGACCTGATACAGGAGCTGTGACGCGACCGGCAGATGGACCAAGAGGACGCCGCCACCGGTCAAGACCGCGGCGAGCAGGACCTGTCGACGGCGGACGGCAAGCCAGAGGAAGGCCCAGAGCGGGGCGATGAATAAGACAAAGGTAGGCACCGTCCAGACTCCAAGAATGGATACCACGCCGAGAAGAACCAGGGTGCGTGGCCTCCCGTCCCGGACATAGCCGACCGCCAACGCCGACACGGCAAGGGCGGCGAGAGAAACCAGGCCGTACCCCCGGGCCTGGAGCGTCAGGTCGAGGAATTCGGGCCCGGCCGCGAATAAGAGGAAAGGAATCGCTCCCCACACGAGGGCGCGCCGCCGCGCGAAGTACGCCAGGAACCCGACCAGGAGGGCCGTGACGGCGGCGAACGACCAGATCCGCGCGCGCAGCGGCTCGACGGAGCCCCAGCCAGGCGTGAGTGCGTTGAGGAGGTTGAAGAAGATGTGATTGTTCGGTTCGTGGTACTCGGTGACAACCGTCCAGGGTCCCTTGCCGCTGTAATGGAGGACCGACCAGAGTTCGTCCGTCCAGAGGGACGTCGTGGCCATCGCGACGACGTACTTTTGGAAGGAGACGAATCCGGCGAGGATAACGAGAGCGATCAGAAGCCCAGTCACCGCGCGAAAAACACGTGACGCCCAGCCTCGCCCGGCGTCCCTCGGTTCTTCAGCCATTGCCGGGGCCAGTCTATCCGGCCCCGGCATTCAGCCAGAGGGCGACGACGCCCGCGGCTACTTCTCGAGCTCGACGGCCACTTTCAGCGGGGCCGCCGGCTTCACCTCGACTTCGACCGTCTTCGTCTTGAATCCTGGCCTCACCACCGTCACGGTGTGCGGACCGGGCTCAGTCCTCGTCCCCCCGCCGGCATTCAGGTCCTCGGCGGTTCCCAGGAACCGGTCGTCCAGGTAGACCGATGCGTCGTCCGGGGAGACCGTCCAGTCGATCCGCGGCCTGATCAGCCGCCGGGGAGCGGTTCTCGTCTCGGGCTTCCTCGCCTGCGGCTTTGGCTCCTCGCTCCGGTTCATCTGGGTGTCGAGGCCGTAGTCGCCCCCGTCGTCGGAGCGCCACGCCGGGCTCTGGCGGTTCTGCGGGCGTCTAGGGTCGACCGGCGTGGCCCGCGGACCAAAGACCCGACCGAGCGGCGTCCCGCGGTCCGGAGGATTGAACGCGTCGAGTTTCCCCTTGCCGGGCAGCAGCTTCATCTCGCGCGACACTTTGACCTTCTGGCCACGCGCCACCTCCAGGTTGACCACGACCGTCTCGTAGAGCGGATGCCGCAGCTCGAGCCGGTACTTGCCGGTCAGTAGGTAGAGGTAACCGGGGGACCCGTCGAAGTCGTCGGCCTTCCCGACGTAGGTGCCGTCCAGGTAGACCTCCGCGGCGTCCGGTTTCACCTCGATGTCGACGGCCGCGAACCGGTTCGGCGCGGGCCGATCGGGGACGTCACTGTCACCGTCACCGGAGGAGTAGACGGACACGCCGCCGTAGTAGGGCCACGGGTCCCACCATCCGCCGCCCCAGCCGCCCCAGCCTCCTCCCCATCCCCAGCCGTACCCGGGGCCCCAGTAGCCTCCCCAGCGGCCTCCGTAGTAACCGCCGTGGCCGCCGCCGTAGTGGCCGCCGTGGCAGATCGGAAGAGCACACGTCTGAACTC
>CALFNC010000431.1 GCA_937902605.1 uncultured Acidobacteriota bacterium
CCGCCCACGGGAACAGGAAGATCGTCTCGACGTCGAACACGACGAAGAGGACGGCCAGGAGGTAGTAACGCACGGAGAAGCGGTGATCCCACGCGTCAGTCGTGGAGGCGATCCCGCATTCGTATGGGGCGATCTTGACGGCGTCGGGCTTCGACGGGCGGACCAGCGCGAGCAGGAGAACGGTCGCGATGACGAGGACGGCAGCCATGATCGCGAAGAAGAGGACGGGAAGGTAGTTCGCCATCGGGGTGCACTCTCCAGCCCGGTGCCCTGCCCAATTCCACCTCGGCTGCACCGGCCCACGTCGTGGGACCGGCGCATTCTCTTTCCGCCCCCCCTGGTTGTCAAACTTCCGGGAACGCGGCGAATGTCGCTGCTGGGAGAGCACTCTTCGAGGCGATGAGAAGTCGTATCGACTCGCCCATCCCTCCCGGCATGAAGAGCTTGGCGATGGCATTCCGCTCAACGATCCGCTCCGCGGCGGACAGCTCCGATCGGCCGACCGCCTCGACCTCGGCGGCGATTCCGTTGGCGAGGAGGAATCTCGACTGCGAGACCAGGCTCGCCACGTCGAAGCCGGCGGCGCGGAACGTTTCCGCGATCTCGTCGAAGTCGACCCAGGCGGTGATGTCCCGGGATCCGGGCTCGGCGAGGACGTCGCGGGTCACCTGATGACGGAGGAACGCTTCGAGCGTTCCCTGGACCCGGGCCGGCCCGTAGAGCGCACGCGTGCCGGCCCCGTAGTCGAAGACGAGGATGACGCCAGCGCGGACCGCGCGAGCAATCTGGGCGGCCAGCCCGGCCGAACCCGGCCGGATCTCGAGAAGTTGGCCCGGTTCGAGGCGCGCCCCGCGGCGGTCGAGGCGGTCGAGGATCTCCTCGGAGTCGGGCGCCAGTCGTTCGCCCCAGAAAAAGGAGCCGTCGTCGTCACAATCGACCGTTCTCTCCCGTAGTGAGCCGTCCTCCGCGAGACGGAGGGCGCGAACGGGGAGCGCGTCGAACAGCTCGTAGGCGACGACAAGCCCCGAGAGCGGGGCGCCGAGATCATCCAGCGACTGATGGAAGCGCGCGGACGGCACGGCGGACTGGGCCGTGCTCCTGCGGGTCGCCGACCGTTCCACCCCGACCAGGCGGGGCGGCGGAGAGGAAGAGGCAGCGGCGAGAGCCGAGAGGAGCTCCCCTTCTCCGGCACCGACGTCGACGACGAAGGCTTCGGCCGGCGGGAGATCGGTGAGGCGGTCGAGGAACCGGAGCAGGCAGCGGGCGAATGACGGGTGCCAGGACGCTCCCGTCACGAAGTCTCCCAGCCTCCCGACCCGCCCGGGCCGTTCGTAGTAGCCGCCAAGCGCGGAATAGAGCGCTATCTCCTGGAAGCGGTCGAACCGGAGGGGACCGCAGGACCTAATCTCCTGGCGGATCTGGCTCGACAGCGTCCGTGGGCTTTCCGTCACCGCTCCCCCAATCCGTGAATCTCGCCCGAGGCGTATCCTCCCGCCAACGAGGAGGAGAAGGAATGCCGTATTCCTTGAAAGAGACGCCCGGTGGAATGGAGCTGGACGTTGCCGCGTCGGGCCGAGAGTCGCTCGTCCGGGAGTCTCTGCACGGCGTGGTCGAGGCGCTCTACGGGAAGGAAGCCGTCGGCGGCCCCGGCTCGGGGCAGGCGATCCCGATCCAGGCCGCGGGTATCACGCTGGGTCAATCGCTTCCCGAGCTCGTTGCCGAGCTGCTCGATCTGGCTCCAAAGACCCAGGGACCTCTCGGTCCGCCGCGCTGGCTGGCCTTCGACGAGGGCCGCCTGACGGCGACGCTGCCTGTTCTCGACGCGCCCCGCCTCGTCGCTCGCGCGCTCCGCCTCGCGTCGGCTCGTGTCGTGGGCAACGGCGCCCATTTCGTCCTCTCCCGGTCGGCCGCGGGGCGCTGAGGCGGCGGCCAGTCCGACGGCTTCCTGACCGGGATCGCGCAGCCGGGGCTCGTTCTCACGCGGCCGGGATTTGGCCCCGCAGCTCCGCCTCGGCGAGGCGCAGGTCGTGGGCCACCATCATCCGGACGAGACCGCCGAAGTCGACGGTCGGGTTCCAACCGAGCTCGGTCCGCGCCTTCGAGGCGTTCCCGAGGAGGACCTCCACTTCGGCCGGCCGGAAGTACCTCGGGTCGACTGCCACGCGGATCTTCCCGGTGGCCCGGTCGATCCCCTGCTCCTTCTCGCCCGTCCCCGTGAACTCCAGCTCGATTCCCGCCTCGGTAAACGCTCGGCTGCAGAATTCGCGCACCGTGTGCGTCTCGCCCGTCGCCACGACGTAATCTCCTGGAAGCTCTCCCTGGAGCATCCGCCACATTGCCTCGACGTAGTCGCCCGCGTACCCCCAGTCCCTTCGGGCGCCGAGGTTTCCGAGGTAGACAGTCTCCTGGATCCCATGGCGGATCCGGCCGACCGCCCGCGAGATCTTGCGCGTGACAAACGTCTCGCCGCGCCGCGGCGACTCGTGGTTGAAGAGGATCCCGTTCGCTGCGAATAGGCCATATGACTCCCGGTAGTTCACCGTGAGCCAGTAGGCGAAGACCTTGGAGACGCCGTAAGGGCTCCGCGGGTGAAACGGGGTCCTTTCCGTCTGCGGCGTCTCGGCCACCTGGCCGAACATCTCCGAGGAGGACGCCTGATAGAACCGCGGCCGGATTCCCACCTCGCGGATTGCTTCCAGGATGCGGGCCACGCCGACCGCGGTCACCTCGGCCGTGTACTCCGGGACGTCGAACGAGACCTTCACGTGACTCTGAGCTCCAAGGTTGTAGATCTCGTGCGGGACGACCAACCGGAGAATTCGGTTCAGGGAGGACGCGTCGTTCAGGTCCCCGAAGTGGAGGACGAACCGGCGCCGCTCCACGTGAGGGTCCTGGTACAGGTGATCGATCCGCCCGGTGTTGAACGACGAGGACCGGCGGATGATGCCGTGGACCTCGTATCCTTTCGAGAGAAGGAGCTCTGTCAGGTAGCTGCCGTCCTGACCGGTGACCCCGGTAACGAGCGCCCGTCTAACTTCCATGGTCCGCGTTATCTCCGATCTTCCACGAAATGGGAAGCCGTGCGATCACGGCGTTCGCGACGGTCGCCGGCCGGCGCGAGAAAGAGAAACGCCCAGGCCGTGAAGCCTGGGCGATTCATAACTTCCCGGCAGCTTCCTACTCTCCCACACAGTTAACCCGTGCAGTACCATCGGCTCCAAGGGGCTTAACGGCCGTGTTCGGAATGGGAACGGGTGGGACCCCCTCGATATGACCACCGGAAAATCCTATTACGGATTTTCCAGAATCGAAAGAACGCAGTCCCTTTTCAGGGATGGTCGAACGCTTCGCAAGCTCGCGCTTCAAAGATTATATGGCCAAGCCTCACGGACGATTAGTACCGGTCAGCTTCGCGCCTCGCAGCGCTTCCACACCCGGC
>CALFNC010000432.1 GCA_937902605.1 uncultured Acidobacteriota bacterium
CTGGGCCTTCGCCGGATCGATGGTGTGGTCTACCGGGAGCCGGGGGGCGGCGCAAGCAGTCTGCGAAGACTTGATGAAGAGAACCGGTCGGGGACGGAGGCGGGAGAGCAGGTGGCAGGAGAAGAAGGCCGACCTTCTGGGCCAGACGTGCTGAGCGACGAGGCCCCGGCCGTAGGTGTGGTCTTGAAGCCGGACGGAGAGGATCTGGGCCTTGGGCAAGATTCTGGAGGGGTCGATGAGGTTCCGGGAGACGCGGAACCAACTGGCTTGATCTCGATTCTCGGCTTCAGACCTTCGGCACGTCCCTGTGATGGGGTCAGGACCGCTACCGATGTCGATCGCTCTTCCATGGAGACGGGCGCCTTCGGCGTCGGTCAAGTGTGTCTTGTTCTTCGTGGCTTCGTTCATGGCGGCGTCTCGGCGACTCCGTCGACCCGGGATGGGAAGTTCGTGGCTGGCCAAGTGCAGAGAGGAGATTCCGAAGGTCCGCGCGGACGCCAGCCGCCCCTCGCCTTCCGCGAAATTCCGGTGAAGATCTTTGGGGAATGGTCGTACCCGCCGAGGGAAAAGTGAGAGCACCCGGGTTGCCGATGGCCAGGGAAGAGGGAACTCGTAGGACAGACCAATGTCCAGTGGGTGAAGCATTATCCCCACCATTGATTGCTCCCCGGGGTCCGGTGAAAGTGTGGGAAGTGATGCGCGATCGACAGCTCGATCATGCGAAGCGGCTAGCCGAACCCACCGCGCCGGACGTCGACACCATCAGGTCATAGTATAAGGGCTCCTGGGGCGCTGAGATTACCCGTGTGGGTGGGGAGTACAAAGGCTCCGCCAGAATCCCGGGATGCGCAGAGCGGAATGGCGGCCCCGATGAGGTGGAACGGTTCTTTGCGATGAGCGGTTTGCCGAGAGTTAGCGTCGTGATCCCGAATTACAACCATGCCCGCTTCCTGAGGAGGCGCCTGGAAACCGTCCTACAGCAGACGTACGCCGTTGACGAGATCCTCTTCCTGGACGACGCGTCCACGGATGGGAGTCTCAGGGAGATCGAGGGGTATCTTTCCGACTCGCGACTCCGCCTCGTGGTTAACACTGAGAACAGCGGGTGCCCATTTCGGCAGTGGAACCGGGGAGTACGGATGGCTCGCGGTGAGTTCGTCTGGATCGCAGAGTCGGACGACTATGCGGATCCGAGGTTTCTGGAGACTCTCGTGACGGCACTAATACGTCATCGAGATGCCGGGCTCGCGTACTGTCGTTCCATCATCGTCGACGCGAACGAGAGAAGGCTCAGGAGTTGGAGCCCAATCCAAAGCGCAACTCGGTGGCAGAAGAGCTTCGTCAACGAAGGCAAGGACGAGTGCAAACGATACATGGTGCTCGAGAATACGATTCCGAACGCGAGCGCCGTCGTGTTTCGGCGTGACGTCTATCTCCGGGTGGGAGGCGCACCGGAGGATGTGAAGATCGTCGGCGACTGGCTGCTCTGGGTAAAGATGCTGATGTCATCCGACGTCGCGTACGAGGCGGAGCCCCTGAGCTATTTCCGGGAGCATCCCGGAACGGTCCGGGCCGCCATGGCCCGTAACGGCAGAGTCATCGAGGAGAATCTCGACGTGCTTCAGAGCTTCTCACGGAGCCTAGTGATCCCTGAGAAAACTTGGGAGGCAGCCTTTCGTAGGAACATCGACCTGTGGATCGTGATGGCTCTGCGTTACGGGATCCCGCTCGAGGCGAACGCTCGGATCTGCCGCCGGGCGAGGGGACTGCGACCGCATTTCCGCAGGTTCTTGCTATGGCGCCTACCGGCGACGCTCTCGACGGCGGTGCCTTGTCTGGTTGGGAAGGCCATCTCGAACCGACTGGGCCAGGCGGTTCGCCGCCGGCATGCCCTGCCCGGCGACCGTCCGGAGGCAAGGTGAGGGTCGCGCTCTGCGGGCCGTTTCCCGTGGACGAAAGGGACGCCCGGGAGGCGGACGGGCTCGTCATGTCCATGGCCCTGCTGGCCGAGTGCCTCTCGAGGATTCCGGAAGCGGAGGTGACGGTCGTGACACGGTCCAAGAGGACCGCGACCGTCAGGGAGGTCCGGCGCGGAAGATACCGGGTGATCACGGTCCCGGACCCGCGTCCGGATCTCGACTATTTCCTCGGGCGGCGGATTCTGACTGGCCGGTTGACGAGGGCGCTGCGTTCGTTAGGCACGGACATCGTCCACGCTCACGGCGAGGCGCCGTTCATTTTCGCGGCGATCGAATCGGGGCGGCCTCACGTCGTGACGCTTCACTCGATCTTCGCGCAGCAGACTCGGCCGGCGGGGGTCGTTCCACCAATTCGATTCCGCGTCGCGTATTCGCTGATGCGTTCGTGGGAGAGGGCGTACTTGCCGCGAATCAGGAATCTGATCGCGATCAACCGAGAAATCGCGGAAGCGGTCCGCCGAGCGTCGCCGCAGGTCAGGGTCTTCGAGATGAAGAACTCGGTCAGTCCGCTGTTCTTCGACCTTCCCGCTCGTCCGGAGGCGCGTGTGATCCTGTTCGTCGGACAAATCAGCCAGCGAAAGGGGCTTCATCTCCTCCTCGACGCTTTCGAGTCCCTGTGCGACGCCGAACCGGCGTGGACGCTCCGGGTCGCCGGAACCGATATCCAGGACCCCCCGTATACCGCCGGTCTCGCGCAGAAGTACCGCCACCTCGTCGATCAGCAGCGCGTCCTGTTCCTCGGAGGGAAGACTCACGAGGAGATCCTCGAAGAGATGAGGGGGTGCTCCGTCCTTTGTCTCCCGTCCCTTTACGAGGCGTCCCCGCTCGTCGTGATGGAGGCGATGGCGGCAGGACGGACGGTGGTGGCGACGAAGGTCGGAGACGTCGAGGAATCTGTAAGGAACGGAGAGACGGGGTTTCTCGTGCCCCCGGGCGATGTGGATGCGCTGAGGGCCGGGCTGGCGAGCGCGATGTCGAGTGATGCAATTCGGGCTGACCTCGGGCGGCAGGCGCGAAAACTCGCGTCCGAGCGGGCTAGGCCGGAGCAAGCTGCCGAGGGGACGATGGCGGTCTACTCGGCGATCCTCGCGTCCGAGGGTGAGGGCCATGAGTCCCGAACGAAGCGTTGAAGGAGCGAGGAAGGGTATGCGCGGAGATGAAACGCCCGGTTTCCGGCAGGACGGAAGCCGGCCAGACGGAGCGCATCGATGTAGGCGCTTGCCTGAGCTGCCTCAATCGGAGTGGCAGGGTTGAGCCACAGGAACCAGAGGGTGAGGTGTGGCTCCCGTTTCAGCCAGGCGACCCATTCCGTCTGGGGCGAGTCGGCGAACTGCGCCAGAAGCTGCGGCCCTCCGTTGAAGTACTGGAAGACCCCGCGCTGGTTCGTCACGGAGCGGTGGTCAGGAAGCTCGTAGATCGGGTAGGGCCTGACTGGGGATGCCGTCGAGTTCAGGTAGAAGTCGGCGCCGATGGAGTTCAGCGGGTCGGGGTAGCCGAGCCGAAGGGATTGCTGGACGACGAGGGCGGGGTCGACGTCGTTGAGCTGTCGGGACTTCAGGACCAGCGCGATCACTTTCCCGTTTCCCCTGTCGTTGATCCCGTCGATCGTAGGGGAGAGGAAACAGAGAAGGAGGCTGGCGAGGACCAGTCTGAGGAGATTGGACAGCCGGCCCGGGACGAGGGCCGTCCCGAAAACGAGGACAGCAACCATGGCCACCTGATGGCGGCCGAACACGATCTGTCCGTTGATACCACCGAGGGCGACAGAGAGAAGGAGCGCTCCGAGCCCGATCGAAGCGATAGGAACGTCCCGGGAATCGTCCCGTTCGCGAAGAGATAGGAATACAAGGTAGACCAGAATCGCCAGGCCCCCAACCACGAGGAGCACGACCATCCACCTTTCCCCGAGGCCAGTGATCGGGGACAAGATTCTCTGAGCCGTGAAGAGGAAGGCGTTTCGGAGGCCCTGGGGGGCGAAGAGGGGAAACTGAACGGCGCCGGGAGGCGTGGTCCGCACGAGATACTGCCATTCGCTAACGGCCAGGAGTCCTCCGGGGGCCACGATCGCCGCTAGGCGGGCCTGTCGGAGGGACAAGGAACGTGACCGCCACGATTCCCAGGAGCCCCAGACGGTCAACGCGAGGGGAATGCAGACCGTCCACCAGTTCATCCGCTGGAGGAGGAACCCGAGACCGACGGCAAGGACCGTCCATCGGCCGCCCCGTCTCAGGGCCGGGCCGACAGATGCCACATACGCCACGGCGAGGAACGCCGAGAAGGCGTAGGGACGAGCCTCGAAGGCGTAGTGGAGAAGGAGAGGAGTCGACGAGACGACGAGCGCCCCGAGCGTGGCCGTCGATTCGGATCGGGTGTACCGGAATGCGACGATCCAGGTGAAGATGACAATGAGAAGGAACGAGATCATCGGGAGCAACCGCAGGGGGATCTCCGGGCCGAGATTCGCGCTACCCGGCATGGACGCGATGACCCGGCTGAAGAGATGTTGGAACTCGCAATAGGCGAACGTTGAGAGGTGAGGCACCACTAGCGAACCTGGGCGCCCAAGTTCCGACGCCCGAAGAGCCGGGTTGGACTCGTAGTAAAAGTAACTGATCTCGTCCATCCAC